>JBKHJU010000056.1:0-7932 GCA_046537985.1 Longimicrobiales bacterium | reverse complement strand
CACCGACCTCACGCTTATCAGGCGTGCGCTCTAACCACCTGAGCTACAGGCCCCGGAAAGGGGCCGAATCTTAGGCAAGACGGCCCCCGAGTTCAACCTCGGGATCCGGGAGAGAGGATCCCTCGAGGAGCGCGTTCAGGAGGAACGGGGCGAGCCATTTCCGATGCGGTCGCGTGCGGCTCGCGCGAAACCCGCCGTAGACGATCGTCGTAGGGAGGAAGCCTCACGACCGGACACTCCATCACCGGAGCCGACATGTCCACGAAAGCCTCCCGACTCGGAGAGCTACGCCCACGGCGGTGTGCGATTCCCCTCCCGCCGGTGCACGGGAGCCGATGCTCAACAACGAGGTTCGCGATCGCGGTCGCACTCCTCGCGTCCGGCCTCGTCCTCGACTTGGAGCGCAGTCCCCTGTGGGCGCAGGAACCCGGCGACGTCGACCTGGTCACCGAGGACGTGCGATACGAGAGCGGCGGCGTCACCCTGGCCGCCCTCTACCTCCGCCCCGACCCGCCATCCGAAACCGGGTCCGCGATACCCGGCGCCGTCATGATCCAGGGATCCGGCGACTCGGGACGCGACAACGCCTGGTCCCGGATGATCGCCGAGACCATCGCCCGGGCCGGATTCGGCGTCCTCCTGACGGACAAGCGAGGCGTGGGACCATCGGAAGGGGACTGGAGAAGCGTGGGTTTCCATGCGCTGGCCGACGACGCCGCAGCCGGAGTGGCCTACCTGGCGTCTCGCCCCGAGGTGGATCCGGAGTCGGTGGGTCTGGTGGGCCTGAGCCAGGGCGGATGGGTCGCGCCGATCGCCGCCGCCTCGTCGGACCGGATCGCGTTCGTGGTAAACGTCTCCGGTGCCTCGGTCTCCTTCGCGGAGCAGAGCTTTCACGAGATGGCCAATACGGCGCGGCAGGAAGGGCTCCCGCCCGAGCAGGTGCGGCAGGTGCTGGAACTGAATCAGGCGGCTGCGCGGTTCGCTCACACCGGACGGTGGGAGCCCTACGGCCGGCTGCTCGACGAGGCGGTCCGCGGCCCGTGGGCTCCCCTCGCTCGAGGATTTCCCCAATCGCCGGACGAGCCCCGATGGGAGTTCATCCGGAACGTGATGGACTTCGGTCCTCTCCCCTACTGGATCATGGTGGATCAGCCGGTTCTCGTCCTCTACGGCGAGGAGGACGAACGAGACAACGTGCCCGTGGCCGAGAGCGTCCGCCGGCTCGAATCCGCGTTCGCCGGCGTCCGAAAGGAGAACCACCGGATCGTCGTGATACCCGGGGCCGACCACGGATTCCTGGATTTCTCCAGCGACGATCACGCGGAGCACGGCCTCCGGTCCGACTTCGTCCAGGAGCTGACTCGTTGGCTCTCCGACAGGGCCCTCGACTGACGCGAGCCGCGCGGAGACATTTCGCCGACCGGTGTCCCCTCCCGGCTCCGCACGGACCCGAGGCCGTTCGTGGTCAGCCGCCTTCGCCTGTCCGATCCGGAGAGGATCCCTTCGCCCCCCTCTCTTCGACCCCGCCCTTCAAACTCTTCCGATTCCGCTCCCCGAGGAGCTGCTCGGTGAAGTCCTGCTTCTCCTCCAGGAGCTCGAGCCTCTCCTCCAGCGTCTCCATGGACTGACGGAGCTGCACGACGGCCCGTCTCATGCCCGGTGAATCCTCCCGCTCCCGCGTCATGGCCTCCAGGAGAGCCCCCAGCCGACGGGACAGCGGCAGGAGAAGGACCACTCCCCCGACCGTGGCCACCACGACCATGATCATGATCATCAAGGCGACCCAATTCCAATCCAGGATGGCTTCCTCCTTGAGAGGCGTACCGATGGCGTGTGGACGATGGCTGCTCGGGGTTCAGTCGACCCCGTCCCTCTCTACGAGTCTTCGGTCCGAATCGATTCAGCCCCCTCGTTCGAGAGGCACGGCTCGAAGATAGGGGCGGCGACGCCGGCCGGACCACGATCGCGTGGGACCTTTCCCCACATCCAGCCCCGGGCCTCTCCTTACAGACCCGTCTCACGCCTCCGGGCATATTGCAGGAGAGTCTGGAGGAGTTCCCGTCATCGGAGGTCCCCAGGATCGGAACCGTCAACCATTCGACGAGGATGCCGACATGTTCAAGATGAACGAAGGAAATCTCGATCGCGGGCTGCGGATCGCCCTGGGCCTCGGACTCGTGGTCCTCGGATTCGGCGGTGTGCTCGAGGGCGGCCTGGCCCTGGCGGTCGGCGTCGTGGGACTGATTCCCCTGGCCACCGGCCTCGTGGGCTGGTGCCCGCTGTACTCGGTGCTCGGAATCGACACCTGCGGCACGCGGAAGGCGGCTCGCTGAGCGCAGCTCGGCAGGCAGTGGAACGAAGGGAACCCGACGCGGGGTAGAAGGATTTCCCCGGTCGGGACCCGCCCCCCCGATCTCGGTCGGGGGACGGCCCTGCACCTGATCTCGAATCGGAGGTCCCCGCGGGATGTGGATGAGCCTTCCGGAAGGTCCCACGCCGGGGATCTCCCCCTCCGAGATGACGAAGGGCGCTTCTCCCGAACCTACGTCCGAGGCGGGTGCCTCCACCGCCCCCTCCACCCGCCGACTCCTCCAGGCCCTGGACCGGGGGCTCGCGCTCCTGGGCTCCCGGGGGTTATCCGTCCCGCGAAGATCCCTCGCCCGGGGCTATGCTCGATTTCTGGCTGCCGAGGCTCTCGGGCTGACCGATGCGGAGGCCGACGGCGACCCCGCGCCCCGGGAACGGGACGACGATGTGCCGCCGGGGCACCGAGCCGGACAGCGGGGAGATCGGGCCCGCCGCGGCCATCACGCCAGGGACGCGAACGGTGTCCGCTACTGGATCACCGCATGCCGATCGGGAGACGACCGCCGCGACGTCGCCGTCCCGGGAATTCCCGGCCGGGCCTTCGATCGCATCCTCATCGTGCGATTCGACTTCCGCTTCGACGTCGAGTTCGCCGGATCCGCACCGACCACCGCGTTCCTGCGGGCCGCCGCCTATCGGAAGGAGGACAACGAGTGGAGCCTGGGGCCCTCCCACCCGTTCTGGAGCGGAGCCTCGGTGGACGACCTCACCATCCTCCTGCGGATCACGGCCCGTCGACTGGAGATGGAGGACGGGTCGGAGGCTGCGGTGAGCCGAACCGATGCCGTTCGGCCGATCTTGCCCGCGATCCGCGAGCCGATGACACGCCCGAGGAGGCGCAGCCGGGAACGACGAGCCGGCGAAGTCGAGCAGAGGGACGGGCGGGGCTGAGGAGACGCGAGGACGAATCGCCGACGGGCGGGACGGACCCCCTTTCCTTCGGCGCCCTTCTATCCGGCCAGCCTCTTCACCAGCTCCGCCGTGGCGTCCACGACCCCCGCCGTGAAGTCGTAGTCCAGAGTGGCGGCCGTGTCGCCGGGCCCATGGTAGTTGGGATTCCGGAGGAAGGCCGTATCGGTGATCATCAGGGCCGGGTAGCCGTCGGACCAGAACGAGGCGTTGTCGCTGAGGCGGGTCTGCCAGACGAGCCATCCCCGGAACGGGGTGCGGTGGGTGTAGACGTCGAGCTCGGGGGCGGCTTCCCGGGCCGCCTCCTCGAACCCCTCGATCAGGGAGCCGCTCTTCCAGTCTCCCACGACCGCCAGGAAATCGCCCGTCCGGGGAATGTCCTTCCAGCGAACGAGCAGCGGGATCCGCTGGCTGTCGGGCTCCGTCGAGGTGTATCCGATCATCTCGAAGATCAGGGCCCCGGCGTACTCCACTCGCTCCTTCCGGGCCCGCTCCGTGTACCTTCGGCTCCCCACGCGATAGGTGAAGAGCTGCTGCTCCTCCAGATCGAAGAAGGCGAGCTCCACCGTGGCACGGAATCGGTTTTCCGAGCCTCTTTCCGCCGCGGTGCCGGCCGCGCCGGTCGGGCCCGCCCGGCCCGTCGCGTCCGTCGCGTTCGTCGCGTTCGTCGCAGTCGTCGCAGTCGTCGCGAGCAACCTGGCGCACTCCAGCACGCCGGCGACCCCGCTGGCGTTGTCGTCGGCCCCGGGAGAGCCGCGTACGGTGTCGATGTGGGCTCCGACGAGCACCCTGGGGGCGTCGGGATCGGATCCGGGGATGCGCGCCACGACGTTGTGGTGGGTCTCTCCCTGGAAGGAGAAGGGCTCCAGGGTCGGAACGAGGCCCAGGGAGGCGAGCTCGGAGAGGACGTAGTTCATGGCCCGGCGGGTGGCTCCGGGCGAGGAGTCGGCGTGACGCTCCCCTTCGAGGGCTTCGACGTGTGCGCGCAGCCGCCGGGGGGAAGCCCGGAAACGCCCGGCGTCCTCCGTCCCCGTCACCGACCGAAGCGCTGGATCTCCCAGAAGTCGATCCCCCCGGACTGGTGGCCGAGGGTGACCGACGCGACCCGCTCCATGCGCTGCAGGTCGAAGACATCCAGGGTGCCCCGGGTGGATCCGACGGCCTCGTTGGTGACGAAGGCGTACCGGTCGTCGCTGCTGGCGACGACTCCGTGGCTCAGGGACTCGGAAGTCTCCAGTAGGGCCACCTCTTCGCCGTCGGCGTCCAGGTCGAACACCACCAGGCCGCCCTCGTCGGTCCGGCGGGTGACCAGGAGATACCGGCCGTCGGGGGTGATCTCCATGTTGTACGGCCGCGGACCCGTCGACAGGCGATCCACCACCTCCCAGCTGTCGGTGGAGACCGACAGGACCTCGCCGTTCTGATTGCACGCCACGTAGACGAGGCGGTCGGCGTCGACGCCCCGGGCCGGCTCGACCCAGGTGGGAGAGCAGCGACGCTGGAGATCGGGAGCCGGAACGATCCGGTCGATCCCCGTGGTGTCGGACTCCGCCGATCCGGCCGGCGTGCGCTCTTCACCCGTGTTCGACAGGGGCAGGACCCCTTCTCTACCCGGAACCACCGAGAAGCGGGTGGCCACCTCGAGCCGCCGGGTGTCGATGGCCACCACCTGGTCCGAGCCCGTGCACCCGGAGTAGTGGACGGTCCCGGCGACGTTCACCCGGGACCCGTGGGGCCGGACGCAGGTGGGGATCCTGGAAAGGGGGGTCATGCTCGGCGTGTAGACCGCCGAGACGTCCGAGGGCACCGGATCTCCGTGGAGGTTGAAGTTCACCACGAAGATCATGGTGCCGTCGGAAGAGATGCCCATGGTGGCGGGAAACCGTCCCAGCTCCGTCCGGGCGAGCAGGGTATCGGCGCCGGTGGCGAACTGCCAGAGGGAGCCGTTGGGAGTCCCGTGGGCGATGCTCACGTACCAGCGGGATCCGTCGGGGGAGACCGTGATCCCGTGGGCTCCGTCGATGTCACCGGGCATCGTCCCGACCGGGATCGTCTTCTCCACCTCGGCTCCCTCGCCGGGAGTGAAAGCCACCAGGCTCACGTCGTCCGAGGCCTCGTTGGCCACGTAGACCCGGTAGGTGGGCTGGGCGGCGTTCCGCAGTCGCTCGGCCGTGCCTCCCTCGCTCCGGGCTTCCTCGCCGGGGAACTCGGCCGGAGCCGGGGGCGGGGTCTCCCGAAAGGAGCTGCCGCACGCCGGCAGAATCGAGAAGAGGACGAGGAGGAGGGGAAGAGCTGGAGGCCCCGGCGGACCGCAGCCGATCCCGAGGAGGCGCAGGGCGGTCGCACCCGACGCCGCCCGATGATTCCGAGCCTCGTCGCCGGCGGCGTTCACGGAAGCAGGTCCTCCTCGTCGGGCTGGAGCTCCAGCACCCAGAGGCCCGAGTTCATGTCCGAGACGAAGATGGCGTCGCCGTAAGGCTGGGGTCCCCACGCCATGGCCTGGTTCGGGACGAATCCGTCCTCGCTCGCCGTGGGGTACCAGGCGATCTGGCGGCCCTGGTCGTAGAGGTTGCCCCGTAGCTCACCGGAGACGTCCACGACCCGAAGCCCCGCCTCGTAGTACGCGGCATAGAGCTTGTCGTCCTCGGCCCAGAGGTTGTGGACCCCGGCCTCGGGCACCTCGTAGCGGGCCACCTCCCGGAGGTTCTCCGGGTCCTCCATGTCGAAGATGTGGACGTAGCCCCGGGGGCCGTCTCCCTCCCGATTCGCCCGGGAGACGCACTCCTCGCAATCGAACACCTCGTCCCCGACGAAGAGATAGGTGTGCCCGTCGGAGTTCGTGTAGGGGAAGGCCACGTGGGTGTTGCCCCACTGGTCCGGAAGGTCCGTGTACGAGTAGCTGCTCACCTCCACGGGCTCGGTGGGCGTCCCGCCCCAGCGACCATCTCCCACGTCCAGGATGTAGACTCCGTCGTCCCAGTACGAGACATACGCCATGCCGTCCAGGACCCAGATGTCGTGGAGGTACTTCCCGGGCTCGTCGATCCCCCACCGTCCCACCTCCCGGGGCTGGGCGGGATCGGAGATGTCGATGATGTGGACGTCCAGGGTCCCGTCGTGGATGGCGTAGACCAGGTCGTCCACGATGAAGGTGTTGTGGACGCCCCCCGACAGCGTCTCGGTGTACTCCGAGAGGATCACCGGGTGGGCCGGCTCGCTGATGTCCAGGAGCACGATCCCGTTCTGCCGGTCCGAGGCCCCCTCCCGGGTGATGACGGCGATCGTGGCCTCGTCGTTCACCTTCACGTCGTTGACCACCCGGGCGTCGACCACCACCGAGTCCGTGAGCACGGGGTCGGACGAGTCGGTCACGTCCCAGGCGAACATGGTCTGCCCCCCCGAATGGGTGCCGATGTACGCGTAGTCGCGACCGTCGACGCCCTGGAAGACCCAGAGGTCCGAGCTGGGATGATGGGAGACGAGGCCCTGCCCCAGCTCGGCGATCTCCTGCTCCACCTCCCGTCGCTCGGTGGTGATCAGGGTCTCGGCCGAGACGGTGCCGGCGGAGCCCACCACCCGGTAGACGCCGGGGCGGGCCGCCACGAAGGACCCGTCCTCGTAGACGAAGGCCCCGGGTCCGCCGGATGAGACCGAGCCCTCCCTTCCCTCGACGGTGGCGTCGCTGGCCACCGAGTAGCTGAGGGCGACGTCGTCCACGATCTCGCCCCCTGCGTCCCGGGCCACGGCCTCGAGTCGAAGAACGTCTCCGGTCCGGGCGGTCGGATCCACCGGCTCGAGCTCCAGGCTACGGACCGGGTTCTCCCGGACCTCGATCCGGATCGTCCCCTCCACCCCTTCGGAAAGGGCTACGATGGTGGCATTCCCGGGAGACACGCCCCGGACGTAGCCGGTGGACGTCACCCGGGCCACCTCCGGACTCCGGCTCGCCCACTCCACTTCCGCCGACGAGCGCTCGTTGCCGAAGTCGGTGATGGGACGGGCCCGGAGGGGAACGCTGGTCCCCGTATAGACCGTGTGCTCGGGCTCCTCCACCCGGACCTCTTCGATCGGCCGGCCGTGGACCACCACGGGGGCCCGGAAGATCTTGGGCTGGGGCTGGCCGCCACCTTCCGGGGGCGGGGCGTACACCGCGACGACGAGCTCGTAGTCGCCCTCGCCGAGGCCGATGAGCTGTCGGTCCTGGGTGACGGTGGCCTGCTCCGCGGGAACCATGCCGAAGAGGACCGGGACGTCCGGCACCGGGTCGCCCTCCTCGTCCACCGGCGTGTACTCGAAGGAGTCCAGGGCCACCGTGTCTCCCACGGTGATCTCGATGGGGCTCGGATCCACCCGGATGTCCTCGACCCGGGCGCCGGCCCGGACCTCGGGAGGGATCTCGGGGTCGGCCTGGTCCCCGTCCTGCTGGGCCTGCTGATCGGCATCCTGCCCCGCCGGCGCGTCTCCGTTATCCCCGTCGGCCTGTCGACCGTCGTCCCCGGCATCCGCCTCTTCCTCTCCGGGCTGGCCGGCGGCGGCCGGTTCCTCCTCCGGCTCGGGAGACGGGCCCTCCGGCCCCTGAGACGACGCGCAGCCCGCCACGAGCACGGCGAGGGTGACGATCCAGAACGAAAAGCGCTTCATGCCGAAGCCCTCCGG
>JBKHJU010000055.1:0-7933 GCA_046537985.1 Longimicrobiales bacterium | reverse complement strand
CCGTCCTACGGCACCCTGGAGGACTTCAAGCTCTTCCTGGACGAGGCCCACGACCGGGAGATCCGGGTCATCACCGAGCTGGTCGTCAATCACACCTCGGATCAGCATCCCTGGTTCCAGCGGGCCCGGCGGGCGCCGAAGGGAAGCCCGGAGCGGAACTTCTACGTCTGGAGCGACGACCCGGAGAGGTATTCGGAGACCCGGGTCATCTTCCAGGACTTCGAGCCCTCGAACTGGACGTGGGATCCGGTGGCGGAGCAGTACTTCTGGCACCGCTTCTACCACCACCAGCCCGACCTGAACTTCGACAACCCCCGGGTCCACGAAGAGCTCTTCGATATCCTGGACTTCTGGATGGAGATGGGGGTGGACGGGATGCGCCTCGACGCCATCCCCTACCTCTACGAGCGGGATGGGACGAACTGCGAGAACCTTCCCGAGACGCACGAGTTCCTCAAGGAGCTCCGGGCCCACGTCGACGACAACTTCGACGACCGGATGCTCCTCGCCGAGGCCAACCAGTGGCCCGAGGACGCCGCCGAGTATTTCGGGGAGGGCGACGAGTGCCACATGAACTTCCACTTCCCGATCATGCCGCGGCTCTTCATGTCGCTGCGCATGGAGGACCGGTTTCCCATCCTCGACATTCTTGAACAGACGCCCGAGATCCCCGAGGGGTGCCAGTGGGCCATGTTCCTCCGCAACCACGACGAGCTGACCCTCGAGATGGTGACGGACGAGGAGCGCGATTACATGTACCGGGTCTACGCCCGGGACGGGCAGGCCCGCATCAACCTGGGGATCCGGCGCCGGCTGGCTCCCCTCCTGGAGAACCACCGACGGAAGATCGAGCTGATGAACTCCCTCCTCTTCTCCCTGCCGGGCACCCCGGTGCTCTACTACGGAGACGAGATCGGGATGGGCGACAACATGTACCTGGGGGATCGGAACGGGATGCGGACCCCCATGCAGTGGAGCGCGGATCGGAACGCCGGCTTCTCGAAGGCGAACCCCCAGAAGCTGTACCTCCCGGTGGTCATCGACCCCGAGTACCACTACGAGTCGGTGAACGTCGAGGCCCAGCTGGCCAATCCGAGCTCCCTCCTCTGGTGGATGCGGCGACTCATCCGCTTGCGGAAGCAGCACAAGGCTTTCGGCCGGGGGACCCTGACCTGGCTCGCGCCCGACAACGAGCGGATCCTGGCCTTCATCCGGGAGCACGAGGACGAGACGATCCTGGTGGTGGCCAACCTCTCACGCTTCGTGCAGCACGTCTCCCTCGATCTGGAGGATTTCGCAGGCCTCCACCCCGTGGAGCTGTTCGGGCGGAGCGACTTTCCCCGCATCCACGACGACGGGCCCTACTTCCTGACACTGGGCCCACACGCCTTCTATGCCTTCCAGCTCCAGAGGGAGCTCGTGGAGACGACCGCCGCCGAGGGCGTGTCGGGGGAAGCCGCCCCGCCCCGGGAGCTCCCGGACTTCTGGGTGGCAGAGACGTGGACCCAGATCCTCCGGGAGGAGCACCGGGAGTGGCTGAACAGCGTCCTGCTGGCCTTTCTGGGCCGGAAGCGCTGGTTCGGCGGCAAGAGCCGGGGCATCCGGAGCGGCTATGTGGAGCGGCACGTCCTCGTGGGCGAGGGGGACCGCCGGTGGGAAGCGGTCTTCTATCACGTGGACTACTTCCAGGAGGAAGCCGAGACGTACTTCATTCCCCTGGCGCTGCTGAAGGGACGCGAGGGGGTCGCGGAGATCCTCGACGAGACCCCGTCTTTCGCCGTCGCCCGCATCGAGGGGCTGGAAGAGGAAGCCCTCCTGGTCGACGCCGTGGCGAGCGAAGCCTTCGGCCGCGCCCTCCTCCGCTCCATCGCCGAGGAGTGGCGGGTGGAGGCGGGGGACGGCACCCTCCGGGGCGTCCTTCCCGGGTCGGCTCCCCGGATCTCCACCGACGCCCTGGATGACCTGGACGTCAAGGTCGGGAGCCGGGAACAGACCAACACCTCGCTCATCTACGGCGACGAGTGGGTGGTGAAGCTGCTCCGGAAGCTCCGGACCGGAATCAACCTCGACCGGGAGCTGGGTGAGCTTCTCACGAGAAGGGGGTTCGCCAACAGCCCGGCGCTCACCGGGGCCCTGGAGATGGACGTCAGGCGAGGGGAGCCGGTCACGGTGGCCGTGGCTCACGAGTTCGTGCCCAACACCGGCGACGCCTGGGAGTACACGGTGAACGTCTTGAACCGGTACTTCGAGCGGGCCCTGGCCGCCGACTCGGATCCGGAGGACCTGCCGACGCCGGGCCCCGGATTCCTCGAGGATCCCGAGGCCGACCTCCCGGCCCCCGTCTACGAGATCATCGGGACGTACCTGGAGTCGGCCGCGCTTCTGGGCAGACGGACCGCGGAGCTGCACCTGGCCCTCACAGACGGCGACGTGCGCGGGGAGTTCCGGCCGGAGCCGTTCACCCGCCTGTACCAGCGCTCCCTCTATCAGTCCATGCGAAACCTGACGGGGCAGACGTTCCGCCGGGTGGAGCGGATTCGGTGGAAGCTGAAGGACGAAGACCGGAGGCAGGCGGAGCGGGCGATCGCGGCTCGGGACCGCATCCTGCAGGCATTCCGGGGGCTGCTGCGGCAAAAGCTGGAAGCGAAGCGGATCCGGTGCCACGGGGATTACCACCTGGGTCAGGTTCTGAACACCGGAAAGGACTTCGTCATCATCGACTTCGAGGGGGAACCCGACCGGCCCATCGGGGAGCGGCGGTTGAAGCGCTCCCCCCTCCGGGACGTGGCCGGGATGATCCGCTCCTTCGACTATGCCACCTCGGCCGCCCTCTTCGAGCTGGGCCAGGGCGCCATGGTCGTGGACACCCACGGTGCCCTCGAACCGTGGGCCCACTTCTGGTACCGATGGGTCTCGTCCACCTTCCTCAAGAGCTACTACGAGATCCTCGACGCCTCCGCCCCGGACCTCCTTCCCCCGGAGCCTGACACCCGGCACACCCTCCTGGACGTCCATCTCCTGGAGAAGGCCCTCTACGAGCTGGGATACGAGATCGACAACCGTCCGGACTGGATCCGAATCCCCGTGGGTGGAATCCTGAGGCTCGTCGAGGAGGGCGACGTCGGATCGCGAGGGCCCGGGACAAAGGCCGAGACGGAGCCGGAGCTGGAGTCCGAAGTGGAAATCGAGCCCGAGGTCGATCCGGGAACCGAATCCTCCGAGGGCGAGCCCCATGGGTGATCGGGACGACCGCGCTCCGGTGCCCCGGAGCCTCTCCCGCCTCGCCGGCCTCCACGGCGTCCAGACGCGCTACAAGGACAACACCGCCGAGTGGCGAACCGCCGGCGCCGACGCGCTCCGGGCCATCCTCGGAGCCATGGGGGTCGACGCCGGCTGCCCGGAGAAGATCGAGGAGGCCACCCGGGCCCGGAAGGCCGAGCTCGAGCGGCGCGTCCTGGAGCCCGTCACCCGTGTCACCCTCGAGGACGCGGACGAGCCGCCCCGCATCGAGCCGAGCCTCCCGGAAGGCGCGGCCGAAGGTCCCCTGGAGTGCCGGCTCCGGACCGAGGACGGCCGGGTGACGAGCTGGGAGGTGGCGCCGGGCGACGAGATCCGCCTGCCCCGGTCCCTGCCCGTGGGCTACCACGAGATCGAGGTCTCCTGGGCCGACGACACGGCCAGCACCCTTCTCCTGGCGGCTCCGTCCACCACCTGGCAATCCCGGGCCGAGGAGGAGGACCACGCCGGCGAAGACGCCCGGCACTGGGGCGTCTTCCTCCCCCTCTACGCCCTCCGGAGCCGGGAGAGCTGGGGAACCGGCCACTTCCGGGACCTGGAGCGGCTCCTCGAGTGGACGGGGCACCTCGGGGGCGACGTGGTGGGGACCCTCCCCCTCCTGGCCGGCGCCGAGGGGTCGGCGGTGGACGCCCGGGTCTACAGCCCGGTCAGCCGGCTCTTCTGGAACGAGGCGTACCTGGACGTGGAGGGGGCTCCCGGCCTCCAGTCGTGCAACGAGGCCCGGCGGATCCTGGAGTCGGAGGACTTCCAGGAAAGGATCCGCCGCCTCCGAGACCGGGATCTGGTGGACTGGAAGGGGAGCGTAGATGCCAAGCGGTCCGTCATCGAGCCGCTCGCCGCGTGCTACCTCGGGGAGGGCACGGACCGCATCCGCTCCTTTCTCGAGGGCCGCCCGGAGGTCGATGCGTACGCCCGCTTCCGGGCGACCTGGGAGGTGCGGACCGAGTCCTGGCGCCGGTGGCCCGAGGAGCTCAAGAGGGATCCCGGGGCGATGGGAAGGACCGGGTCCGAAGGCGGGCTCGGGACCCGGGGTGCCGGCAACACGCCCACCGGCCGCTCCGCCCGCGGAGATTCGGAGCTCGACCGCTGGCACCGTGCCTACCACTACCATCTCTACGTCCAGTGGCTGGCGGACCGTCAGATGCGACGTGTCCGGGACGCCCGGGGAGAGCGGGGACCGGGGCTCTATCTCGACCTCCCCGTGGGTTGCGATCCGGACGGATTCGACGCGTGGCGCCACCGGGATCTCTTCGCCGAGGGCATCTCCGTGGGATCTCCCCCGGACGCCTTCTTCAGCGAGGGGCAGGACTGGGGCTTCCCTCCACTGCTCCCCGCGGCCATGGAGCGGAGCGGCTTCGCGTACACCATCGCGTGTCTCGGACACCACATGCGATTCGCCGATCGGCTCCGGCTGGATCACGTCATGGGGCTGCACCGGCTCTTCTGGATCCCCCGGGGAATGCCCGCCACGGAGGGGGTCTACGTCCGGTATCCCCACGAAGCCCTCTACGCCGTGCTCTGCATCGAGTCCCACCGCCACCGGTGCGCCATCGTGGGCGAGGACCTGGGCACCGTCCCCCGGGAAGTCCGCCGTTCCATGAACCGGCACCGGATCGACCGGATGTACGTGGCCCAGTTCGAGGGGAGACCCGGCCGGGATCCCTTCCTCCCCACGCCCCGGCCCCGGTCGCTGGCCACCGTGAATACGCACGACACCGCGACCTTCACCGGGTTCTGGACCGGAATCGACATCCAGGACCGGGTCGAGCTGGATCTCCTGCATCCCGCCGACGCCGAGAAGGAGCGGGCGGAAAGGGCGGTGCTCCGGCGGAAATGGGTCCGGTTTCTGGAGGAGGTGGGGGAGATCGGGGGACGAGGGTCGGTTCTCACGGATCCCGCCGAGACCCCGGAAGGTGAGTCACGACCGGGATCGGCCGCGCCCGGACAGCCCGACGGCATCGACTGGGAGCGCATGCCCCGGGCGGTGCTCCTGGGCACCCTCCGTCACCTGGCCAGGAGCCGGGCCTCCCTCCTCCTGGTCAACCTGGAGGATCTCTGGCTGGAGGAGCGACCCCAGAACGTGCCCGGCACGGGGACCGCGCACCCCAACTTTCGCCGAAAAGCCCGGATGAACCTGGAGGAGATCGTGAGCCTCGACATCGTGTCCAACCCCCTGCGAGAAGTGAACGACCTCCGACGACCCGGCGCCGGGGCTCGGGAGGGCGCCGAAAAGGGGTTCGGCGTGGCGGCGCGCAGCGCCCTCGAAGACCCCGAAGGCCCGGAAGCCCGAGAAGTCCCGCCACCCGGGCCCGATCCGGCGCCGCCCCCCTCGGAGCCGAAGCCGAAGAGCCCTCCCGAGGAGGTTCCCGAGCCCTCCCCCGACGAGGCCCCTCGCCCGTCTCCCGACGAGGTGCCGGGACGGCCGGACCGCCCCCCGCAGCCACCCAGGCGTCCGCCCGGTTCGGAGCGCGCCGGCGGGGCTTTCACCGCCGAATACGTGCCTGGTGCCGGCGATGCGTCGGCCGCCACCCCTGAATCGGCCGCCACCACCGGCGCCCCCCTCCGCACCGACACGTCGCCCATCACGGACGAGGACCTCCACCTCTTCAACGAAGGGAGGCACTTCCGCCTCCACCACAAGCTGGGATCCCACATCGTGGAAGGCGAGGGAGAGGCAGGCGTTCACTTCGCGGTCTGGGCCCCCAACGCCCGGCAGGTGACGGTCGTCGGCGACTTCAACGGATGGGACAAGGATCGCCATCTCCTGCGACCCCGGGGTGAGAGCGGCATCTGGGAGGGCTTCGTCCCCGGCATCGAGAAGGGCGCCCGCTACAAGTACCACATCCGCTCCCACGAGGGGGGCTACGCGGTGGACAAGGCCGACCCCTTCGCCGTGCGCCACGAGACCCCGCCGAAGACGGCGAGCGTGGTCTGGGATCTGGAGTACGAGTGGGGGGACGACGCCTGGATGGAGAAGAGGGGTGAGAAGATCGCCGCCGACGCGCCTGTCTCCATCTACGAGGTGCATCCGGGCTCGTGGAGGCGTGCACCGGTGGAGGAGGCCGAGGGCCCCGGAGGAGACCGTTCCCTGACCTACCGGGAGCTCGCTCCGCGCCTCGTCGAGCACCTGGACGAGACGGGCTTCACCCACGTGGAGCTCCTCCCCGTCATGGAGCACCCGTTCTACGGCTCATGGGGCTACCAGACCACGGGCTACTTCGCCCCGACTTCCCGGTACGGCACGCCCCAGGACCTCATGTACCTCGTCGACCAGCTCCATCAGGCCGGGTACGGGGTCATCCTGGACTGGGTGCCCTCCCACTTCCCGGGCGACGAGCACGGGCTGGCCTACTTCGACGGCACCCACCTCTTCGAGCACGCCGACCCCCGGGAAGGATTCCACCCGGACTGGAAGAGCTACATCTTCAACTACGGTCGCCACGAGGTCCGGAGCTTCCTGGTGTCCAGCGCCATCCACTGGCTCGAGCACTTCCACGCCGACGGGCTCCGGGTCGACGCCGTGGCGTCGATGCTCTACCGGGACTACGGCCGGAAGGAAGGCGAGTGGATCCCCAACGAGTACGGGGGCCGGGAGAACCTGGGGGCCATCCGATTCCTCAGGGAGCTGAACGAGGAAGTCTACCGGACCTTCCCCGACGTCCAGACCATGGCCGAGGAGTCGACGGCGTGGCCCATGGTCTCCCGACCCACCTACCTCGGTGGGCTCGGCTTCGGGATGAAGTGGGACATGGGATGGATGCACGACACCCTGGACTACCTGGAGAAGGAGCCGGTGCACCGGAAGTACCACCACGACGATCTGACCTTCCGGCGCGTTTACGCCTTCAGCGAGAACTTCGTCCTCCCGCTCTCCCACGACGAGGTGGTCCACGGCAAGGGATCCCTCCTGGAAAAGATGCCCGGGGACGACTGGCAGAAGTTCGCGAACCTCCGCCTCCTCCTCGCGTACCAGATCGCCCAGCCCGCCAAGAAGCTCCTATTCATGGGAGGGGAGTTCGGGCAGCGCCGGGAGTGGAATCACGACGAAAGCCTGCACTGGCACCTCCTCGAGCACGCACCCCACGCCGGCGTCCAGCGCTTCGTGGGAGACCTGAACCGGACGTACCGGGGCGAGCCGGCCCTCCACGAGCTGGACTTCGAGGAGCCCGGATTCCAGTGGATCGACGCCAACGACAGCGCCCAGAGCGTTCTCTCATTCCTCCGGCTGGGCCGGAGAGAGGACGACATGATCGCCGCCGTCTTCAACTTCACCCCCGTGCCTCGTGACAATTACCGGATCGGCGTGCCCCGGGGCGGGGTATGGCGCGAGATCCTGAACAGCGACTCCGAGAGCTACGGCGGTAGTGGCAAGGGCAACCTGGGACGGGTGGAGGCCGCCCCCGTGCCCTTCCACGGGCGTTCCCACTCCCTGGTCCTCTCCCTGCCTCCCCTGGCTGCGGTCTTCCTGAAGGCACCGGACGGATCGGGGACGGCGGGCAGGGGACGGCGCACGGCCGGGACCCGGGAACCCGCGGACGCCGACTCGAGCGGGATCGGTCCGAGAGCCCCCGGAAGCCATCTTGGCGCCGGTCATCGCGGGGCGCGCACGGGTGGAGATCAGGCCCCGGGTGAGAGA
>JBKHJU010000054.1:0-7944 GCA_046537985.1 Longimicrobiales bacterium | reverse complement strand
GAACGGGCCGGACGGACGTCCCTCCCTCACCGTGGATGGACACACGGAGGTGGACCGGCGCCCGCCCGATCGTCCGCCCGCCCGGACCCGGCTGATCATGCCCCTGGAAGAGGTGATCTTTCCCCGGCCCGGTCCCTACCGCTTCGAGGCCCGGATGAAGGGGCGAACCTTCCCGGGACCGACGCTCCATCTGGTCGAAAGGGACGCACCGCCCACCCCCGAGGGACCGGAGAGCGAGCCCGGGTCGCGGGGGCAGGAGGACCGCCGCGGACGAGTCCGCTCCGGCCACCCGGGCGAGGACCGGGAGCACGGCGGTTGAGGGAGGGTCCCGGAGCAGGCACCGATCTCCTCCCAACCCCGGGCGGACCCGTCGCCCTGGTCATTCTCGCGGGAATCGACGCCGCCGCATGACGGACACGACCGGTCCCCCCGGCACTCCCGGATCGGGTGGTTCCCGGACTTCGGGCGGATCCGCGGACCTGGTGGAGATCGAGCGCCCCCACGCCAGAGTCCTCGCGCGCCCCGAAGCCCGGAGCTGGGTCGAGGCGGCGCTGGACCGCCACGAGACCCTCCACCGCGCGGCCTCCAGGGCGAAGGACGGGATCCGCATGGAAGGGCGGGGCACCGTCTACGCCGTGCCCGCTCCACCGGACGAGATCGAGGCCGTCCTGGGATCGGGGGAGGGCCGTTGGGCCGTCCGACACTACCGTCGCGGAGGGTGGATGGCACCGCTCCTGGGTGACCGCTACCTCAACGTCGGCGCGCCCCGGCCCTTCGAGGAGCTCCGGGTCAGCGACGAGGTCCGGCGACGGCGGCTCCCGACGCCCCGGGTCGTGGCCGCCGCGGTCTACCCCGCCGGCATCATGTACAGGGGCGACCTGGTCACCGTCTACATCCCCGACTCCCTGGAGCTGGCCGAGGTCCTGTTCCATCCGCGGCGCCAGGGGGTCAGCAGCTCCATCGATCGACGGGAGGCCATGACCGAGGCGGGATCGCTCATCCGCCGGATGGCCGACGCCGGTGTGGAGCACGTGGACCTCAACGCCCGAAACGTCCTCCTCCGATGGAGCGGGCGGGCCCCGGAAGCCCACCTCCTCGATCTCGACCGCTGCAGGCTCGCCGACGGCCCTCTTCCCCGGGCCGCCGACGCCATGTGCGACCGCCTCATGCGCTCGATCCGGAAGCTGGAGAAGAGGACGGATCTCGGTCTGGCCCCCGGAGAGATCAAGGCGCTGACGAAGGGCCTGGAGCGATGAGCGCCGTGGACGAGGAATCCCCGTCCTCGACCGGGGGATCGTCGGCCGAGGCGTCACCGATGTCCGTGGGGATCGACGTCCGGACGTATTCACCGCAGGCGGGTCAGGCGCGGTACCTCTGGCGCCTGGGCGGTTGGCTCGGGGAGAGGGGTCACCGGGTCCACCTGCTGTGCGTCCGTCGGCGCCCCGACGAAATCGAGGACGTCGACGTGCCCACCGGGGTTCGGCTCCACCCGCTCAAGGGAGTGTCCCGGGCTGATCTCCGTCGCTACGTGGCGGAGCTGGAGCTCGAGGTCCTCCTCATCAATCCGGAGCGCGCGCGATACCTCCGGGGGGTGCACGCCAACCTCCTTCGACCCGGATACGGCACCGAGCACTACAGCCAGAAGCTGGCGTCCTTCCGGACCGCTCTGGGCCACGGGATGCGCCGGATCCTGCGATCCATGCCCTGGGTGCTCGCCGAGAAGCGCTGGGAGCGGGCATTCTACGAGAATACGGAACCACGTCCCGACGTGATCGCGAACTCCCGATACATGCGCGGGCAGATCCTCGACAGCTACGAGATTCCCGAGAGCCGGGTACACGTGATCTACAACGGCATCGACCCGAAGGAGTTCTCGCCCGAACAGCGAGGCCGGTTCGGACCGGTACAGCGAGCCGAGTGGGGGGTGCCGGAGACGGCCACCTGCATGCTCTTCCTGGGACACAACTTCCGCTTGAAGGGACTCTGGCAGATGCTCGGCGTGGTGGCCCGACTCCGGCGGGAAGGGGCCGCGGACGACCTTCGGCTCCTGGTGGCCGGCCGAGGCACCGGAAAGGGACAGAATCGGAAGGCCCGACGTATGATCGAGAAGCTGGGTCTGGAGGGCGCGGTCCACATGCTCGGACCGGTCCAGCCCCCGATCCGGGCCCTCGCCGCCGCCGACTTCCTCGTCCACCTCTCCTGGCACGATTCGTTCGGGTTCGTCGTCCTGGAAGCCATGGCCGCCGGAATTCCCGTGGTCACCACACCGTTCGCCGGGGCTTCCGAGCTGGTGGACGACGGAGAATCGGGACTCCTCGTGTATCCGGGGAGCGAGGACGAGGTCCTGGACGCCGTCCGACGGCTCCTGGACGACGACAGGCGCCGGGCCATGGGATGCGCCGCCGCGGCTACGGCCGCGGAGTACACGGAAGCGCGAAACTTCCGAAAGGTGGAGGAGCTCATGCTCGCCACCCGCCGACGGACGCCCGGAACGGTTCGCTGATCGCCGCCCCGGGGGAGCTCGGCCGCTCCCGGATCCCGGACAAGTGATCGAGGGAAGGCGAGCAGCCGGTCGGGCCCGGAACGGCTCGTCGGACCCGAAAGGGGAGTGGGGATGGGACTCGAATTCGTGAGGAAGACTTACGAGCGGTGGGCCTCGGAGGACCCCCTCTACACGGTCATCACCCGGAAGGGAAAGTCCGGGGGGCGGTGGGACCCGGAGGAGCTCTTCCGGCACGGCAGGAAGGAGATCCGCGAGGTCGTCCACTACCTGGACGACCTCGGCATCGACATCCGGGAACGCCGGGCCCTCGACTTCGGATGCGGCGTGGGGCGGCTCACCCAGGCGCTGGCCGAATACGCCGACGACGTCGTCGGCGTGGACATCGCCGAGCCCATGGTCGAGCAGGCGCGATCCTACAATCGTCACGGAGAGCGGGTCCGCTACGTCGTGAACACGGCACCGGACCTGGCGCTGTTCGACGACGGGGCGTTCGACTTCGTGTACAGCAACATCACGCTCCAGCACGTTCCCCCTCGGTACGGGAGGAAGTACATTCGCGAGTTCTTTCGGGTGGTTCGGCCCGGAGGCTGCGTCCTGTTCCAGATGAGGAGCGGGCCCCGGATCGAGCCGGGGAGCGTTCGGGCCCTTCTCTATCGACTGAATCGGGAGCACCTTCGCCACCTCTTCCAGAGGCTGAGGGGACGTCCTCCGTACGAGATCCACTTCATCGCACGCGAGCAGGTGGAAGAGTTGATCGCCGACGCGGGAGGGGAACTCATCGACGTGAAGGTGCTGGACGGCGATCGCAGGAGGAACTTCCTCTTTTGCTCCCTTCGGTCGGACGGGGGCGACGCCGGGTAGTGGATACCGGTCTCGACGCCTCCGTGTACACCTCGTCCGCGCTCATCCGATCCCCGCTCGCTCGCCGGCTGGCGGCCCGCCCACCCCGTTCGATCGGCATCGTCATGCTGAGCGCCATCGGGGACGCGGTCCACGTCCTGCCGGTGGCCAACGCCCTGAAGCGGCGCTGGCCCGAGACGCGAATCACCTGGGTCATCCAGCCGGTGCCCCACATCCTCGTGCGGAACCACCGAGCCATCGACGACTTCATCCTCTTTCGTCGCCGCAGGGGGCTGGAGGCGTGGAGGGGATTCGCCGAGCTGGGAAACGAGGTGCGTTCCCGGCACTTCGACGTGGTGCTGGCGCTACAGGTGTACTTCAAGGCGGGGATCATCACGGGACTCCTCCCCGCGGACACGAAGCTCGGGTTCGATCGCCGGAGGGCCCGGGACCTGAACTGGATCTTCACCGACGAGAAGATCCCGCCCCATCCGAACCAGCACGTCCAGGATCAATACCTCGAGTTCATCGAGCACATGGGCGTGTCCCCGGAGCCGGTGGAGTGGGGGATCGAGCTCACGCCTTGCGAGAAGGAGGACCAGGCTCGCTTCTTCGAAGAAATGCACGACCCCGTGTGTGCGGTGGTGGTGGGGACGAGCAAGAAGGAAAAGAACTGGACGCCGGAGGGCTACGCCCGGGTGCTGGACGAGATCCACGCCCGCCACGGGCTCCGACCGGTGCTGGTGGGAGGGCCCTCCGCCGTGGAACGGGCCATGGCCGACGCGATCACGGAGCGAGCCCGGGCCCCCGTCATGGACACCCTCGGAGACGACCTCCGCCGCCTGGTCTGGATCCTGGACGGGTCCGCACTCGCCATCAGCCCGGACACGGGCCCTCTTCACATCGGTCGAGCCCTCGAGACGCCGGTGATCGGACTCTACGGCTACACCAATCCGAAGCGAACGGGGCCCTACCGAAAGTACACGGACCTGGTCGTGGACGGATACGCGCGCCACTCTGGCGAGGACTATCCGATCTCCATGGAATATCGTGACGGCATGACTCGGGTCACCCCCGAGGCCGTTCTGGAGAAGGTCGATCGGGCCATGGCCCGGTACGTCCATCCCTCGCCCCGGGAGAGCAGCTCCCGAGACAGCGTCGGTCGATGACCCTGACGGGAGAGCTGGCGGAGGCGATGCGGGACGTGGATTCCGTCTCCCGCCTGTAGGCCCCGGGCCTCGAGGAGCATCGGGACGGCTCCGCCCGAACCCCATGAGTGACGATCCCCGGATCATCCCGACCCGCGCTTGTAGCGCGTGAATCGGCAGCTTATCCTACACCTTCCTACACTCTCCTTCGAGTTGCTCGTCCGGACGACGCGCCCGACGGCGGCGTCCCATCCGTTTATCTCGGCCGGAGCGACCCATGAATCCGTCCCCCGACACACGTACCGTCGAAGAGCCAGCTCCCGGCGGCACCGACGGGTCCCCCGGTGAAGGCCACCGCTTCGCCATGACCATCGGGGGGGAATCGGTCCGCGGGGCGGAGGCGCGCGGGGTGGTGAACCCGGCCTCGGGAACGGAGTTCGCCGAGGTGCCCGAGTGCTCCCGCTCGGAGCTGGACGCCGCCATGGCGGCTGCCCAAGAGGCTTTTCCGACCTGGAGCCGGAACGTGGACAGCCGTCGTGAAGCCCTCCTGGCATGCGCTCAGCGGGTGAAGGAGAGCGTGGATCGCCTGGCTCCCTATCTGACCCGGGAGCAGGGGAAGCCCCTGGAGAAGGCGAGTGGGGAGATCATCGGAGCCAGCGTCTGGCTCAAGTACACCGCGGGGCTCGAGATCCCGGTCGAGGTCGTGCAGGACGACGAGAAGTTCCGGGCCGAGATCCACAGGAAGCCCCTGGGAGTGGTGGCGGCCATCACTCCCTGGAACTACCCTCTTCTCCTGGCCATGTGGAAGCTGGCACCGGCCCTCCTGGCCGGGAACACGGTGGTCCTGAAGCCGTCGCCGTACACCCCCGTCACCTCGCTCCTCCTGGGCGATCTTCTTCGGGACATCCTCCCGCCCGGCGTGCTCAATGTCGTCTCGGGCGGAGACGAGCTCGGGTCGTGGATGACCCGTCACCCGGTCCCCCGGAAGATCTCCTTCACGGGCTCGGTGGCTACCGGAAAGAAGGTGGCGCTGGCCGCTGCCCCGGATCTCAAGCGCGTCACCCTGGAGCTCGGGGGGAACGACGCCGCCATCCTCCTTCCCGACCTCGACGCTGCGGAGGTGGCCGACAAGATCTTCTGGGGCGCCTTCGAGAACACGGGCCAGGTGTGCAACGCCATCAAGCGAGTGTACGTCCCCGCATCCCAGTACGCCTCCTTCGTGAACCGCATCGCCGAAGTCGCGAATAACACGAAGGTGGGCGACGGCCTGGAAGAGGGCACACAGCTCGGGCCCCTCAGCAACGAGGCCCAGCTCGAGCGGGTTGCGGAGCTGGTGGAGCGGGCGCGCAGGAGCGGCGCGACGATCGTCACCGGAGGCGAGCGTCTGAGCGACCGCGGCTATTTCTACGCGCCCACGGTTGTGAGCGACATCTCCGACGACGAGCCGCTGGTGGCCGAGGAACAGTTCGGTCCCGCGCTGCCCGTCCTTCCCTACGGGGACGTGGACGAAGCCGTCGCCCGGGCCAACGCCACCCGGTACGGGCTGAGCGGGTCCGTCTGGTCCAGCGATCCCGAGAGGGGAGCGGAGGTCGCCGGCCGTCTCGAGTGCGGCACCGCGTGGGTAAACCAGCACATCGCCGTGCGGCCCAACCTCCCCATCAGCGGGGCCAAGTGGTCCGGCATCGGCGTCGAGAACGGACCCTGGGGTCTCCTCGACTTCACCGAGATCCAGACGGTGAGCATCTCCAAGCGGAGCTTTCCCGGGAGGGGCTGAGGTTCGCCGGGACCGGAACGGGGAGCCAGCAGCGGTGATCGTGTCGAACGACCGCGGTCGAGAGGAGATGGATTGCTGAAGAAGGACGGAACGGCTCCGCGGACGGGCCCATGAGTCCGGTTCTCGACGGCATCCGGGTCCTCGACTTCGGTCGCTACATCGCCGGACCCTGGTGCGCCACGCTCCTGGGCGACCTGGGGGCGGACGTGGTCCGGGTGGAGAAGGTGACCGGGAGCGAGGATCGCTTCCTTCTTCCCATCGCGCCCGAAGAGACCGTCGGCGCCGAGAGGGGCGCCCGAGGAGCGTCCCATCCCGGCGTCTCGGACGTCCAGGGCGGAACACCCGAAGCCTCCGACGGGGACGGGGCCCTCTTCCTCCACCTGGGACGCAACAAGCGGAGCCTCACCCTGGACCCCCGCTCCGACGAGGGGCGGGAGATCGTCCGAAAGCTGGTGGAGAGGGCGGACGTGGTGGTCGCCAACCTTCCGCCCCGGGGGCTGAGGGCCATGGGATTGGACTACGAGTCCCTCCGGGTCACCCGTCCCGACATCATCCTGACCACGGCCACGGGATTCGGCACCGGGGGTCCCGGCAGCCATCGCCTGGGATTCGACGGGGTCGCCCAGGCGGCCTCGGGAGCCATGCACCTCTCGGGGTCGGCGGACGAGCCCATGAAGACCGTGACCCCCTACGTCGACTTCGGCACCGGGACGCTGGCCGCATTCGGAACGCTGGCCGCCCTCAGGCATCGGGATCGGACGGGAGAAGGCCAGCACGTGGAGGCTTCCCTCCTCGGAACCGCCCTCGCCTTTCTCGGAGCCAACATCGTCGAGGAGGCGGTCCTGGAGGTCGGACGGGTCGGGAGCAAGAACCGGAGCCAGCACGCCGGTCCGGCGGACGTCTTCCGGACCCGGGACGGATGGATCATCGTCCAGTGCATCGGCGCCCCGCTCTTCCGGCGGTGGTGCCGTCTCGTGGACCGGGAGGAGCTCCTGGAGGATTCCCGATTCGCCACGGATCAGGCCCGGGGCGACCGGGGCCAGGTCCTCAGCTCCGCCATGCAGGAGTGGTGCGCGTCCAGGTCCACCGACGAAGCCCTCACGGCCCTGGAAGACGCCGGCGTTCCCGCCGGGCCGGTCCAGACCCCGCGGCAGGCCCTGGAGGACTCCCACATCCGGGCCATGGGATTCTTCCGGGACACGACCTGGCCGGAGCTGGACGGTCCCGTGCCGGTTCCCGACCTGCCCCTCCGGTTCTCGGATCTGGACGCGGGCTTCCGGGAGCGGGCTCCGCGCCTCGGCGAGCACACCGACCGAATCCTGGAGAGCCTGGGCTACTCCCCGGACGCCATCGCCGAGCTCAGGGAGAAAGGGGTCGTATGAGCGGGCGGATCAGCGTGCTCGTCACAAAGGAGGAGATCCGGCCGGAGCGGCTGGAGGGGACGACGACGGTGGTGGTGGACGTTTTCATGGCCACGACGACCCTCCTCACCATCCTGGGCCACGGCGCCCGCCGGGTCTTTCCGGTGGGAGATCTGGAGGAAGCGGCCGCCCGCACCCGGGAGATCGACCCCGAGCGCCTCCTTCGAGGCGGAGAGCAGATGGCCCGGCGGGTGGAGGGCTTCGACTGCGGGCCCTACCCCGAGGAGTTTCCGGCGGCTGTGGTGGAAGGCCGGGACG
>JBKHJU010000053.1:0-8024 GCA_046537985.1 Longimicrobiales bacterium | reverse complement strand
CCCTCGAGCTTCCCGCGGGCCGACTCGAAGAAACCGGAACGGTCCCGGGCGACCGCCTCGACTGGAGCTGACCCATGGAGCTGACGCAAGAGCGGGCCCCGGAAGAGACGATCACGGATCCCGGTCCCGGTGGGAATGCTCCGCCGCCCCCTCCTCCGCCCGATTCCCTCGAGGAGGCGGGGCTCACTGAGGAATTCGTGGCCGGCCTCGTGGTCAAGGCCCTCCACCACCGCGGGGCTGCGGTCGGATTCGAGCTCTCCGACATGCTCGCTCTGCCCTTCTCGGTTCTGGACGAGGTGATCCAGCAGCTCCAGGAGCGGCGCTTCCTCGAAGTCCATTCGACGAAAGGGCCCCGACGCGGAGAGTACGTCTTCAGACTCACGAGCGCTGGAAGGAAGCGAGCGACCGAAGAGCTGGAGATGTGTCGGTACGTAGGACCCGCGCCCGTGCCCTTCGAGGAGTTTCGGCGGTGGGTGGAGATCCAGACCATCGAGAGGGCACGCATCACGGAGCGCGAGCTTCGTAACGCCCTGGACGACGTCGTGCTCCGGGAATCCATGCTGGAGCTCCTGGGACCCGCCATCAATTCCGGCCGGTCCCTGTTCCTGTACGGGGAGTCCGGCAACGGAAAGACGCTCCTGGCGGAGCGGATCGCCCGTGCCTTCGGAGAACGATACTACGTGCCCCACAGCGTCCTCGTGGGCAGCAGCGTCATGATCGTCCACGATCCGGTGCACCACGGACCGGGTGCAGGCGTGGCGGATGGGGTGGAAAGGTCCCGCCCGCAGACCGAGCCGCCATCCGGGGCAGGCCCCGATTCCCGACAGGATCCGGGACCGGAGACCGAAGCCGGGCCGAGCAACGATCTCCCCGAGGAAGCCTCGCCCGCCTTCGAAGCGGGTGCGATGCTGCGAGAGATCGTTCGCTCGATTCCGGAGCACGACCGTCGATACGTAGAGGCCACGAGACCGGTGGTCGTCACCGGCGGCGAGCTGACCCTGGAGCAGCTCGACCTCCAGTGGGACCCGACCGGCCGGATGTATCAGGCTCCCCCCCAGCTCAAAGCCGCAGGGGGCGTCCTGGTCGTGGACGACCTGGGAAGACAGCGGGTCCCGGTCCGGGATCTCCTGAACCGCTGGGTCGTTCCGCTGGAGCACCGTCGGGACTACCTGACCCTTCGGAGCGGCCGCAAGATCGTCGTCCCCTTCGACTGCTTCGTCATCTTCTCGACGAACCTCGACCCGCGATCCCTGGCCGACGAGGCCTTCCTCAGGAGAATCCACTACAAGATCGAGGTCCTCGATCCTGGACGCGAGGAGTACGAGAGCATCTTCCGCTCCTGTTGCGAAGAGAGGGGGATCCCCTTCGAAGAGGAGGCATTGGGCTACCTCTTCGACACGTACTACGGGGACGGACACGTCCAGCCCAGGGGATGTCACCCCCGGGACGTCCTGAACCATCTGCGAGACCTCGCCGAGTATCGAGGCCAGCCGGCCCGCCTGCGTCCGGACCTCCTGGAGCAGGCGTGCCGGAGCTACTTCCTGCCTTCGGCCCGAGCCGGAGCGTCCGGACTGCTGACGGAGTGAAGAACGATGAATCCTATGAAGCGGGACACGGTTGTGGATGGCGAAGCCGGTGCGGAGACCCCCTCCACCTCGGACTATCGAATCCGGGAAACGGAGGCCCGCCTGGACCGGCGGATCGCGTCCATCGAATCCCAACGATCACGGATGACGTGGATGGCTCGACTCATGGGAGCCGGCTTCGTCCTGACCCTGGCGACCCTGGGTCTCGTCCTCTGGATCGTGACGTCCGACGACGGAATCGTGACCCTGGATACCCTCTCCACGGAGGAGATCATGCTCCGCGACGCCGACGGAATGGCCAGGGGGCGTTTGGGCACCGACTCGGACGGGCGGGCCCAGCTCTCCCTCTCGGATCGGGACGGTCGGGAGCGCATCCGGCTCACGGTCCTCGCCGACGGGTCGCCCGGTGTGACCATCAGCGACCCCGATGCCCGGCCCCGGGCGGTCCTCGGATACCTGCCGGACGGCACGACGAATCTCGTATTCGCCGATGCGCAGGGGGTCAGCCGGGCGGTGTTCGGACTCGACCCGGACGGATCGACACAGGCTCTCTTCGCCGACCGGGTCGGCACGATCCGCACGGTCGTGGGAGTCGGCGCCGGCGGAGAGCCGTCGATTTCGGTCTTCGAGCCAGGGGACGGGGAAGAACGATCCCCGGCGCCGTAGAAGGGTCGCTCTCTCCATCATCCGACGATCGATCCCGCCTCCATCCGAGGACACCACGTACCGGAGGAAGCAATGAACTGGGCAATTCGCGGGAGCCGTCACCTGTTTCTCCTTCTCGTCGCCCTGGCCCTGGTCTCGTGCCGCGACGACCTCACCGGCCCGGTCGGCGGAGGGGGAGACGGGTCCGGGAATGGAGGCGGAGGGGAGTCCGAAGAGTGGTCGGACCCCGACTTCGACTACGAGGCCGACCTCATCGCCTTCGAGACCCGACGGGACGGGAACCGGGAGATCTACCTGATGACCACCGACGCTTCGGATGGCGTGAACATCACCAACGATCCGGCGGACGACGGCGACGCGGCGTGGTCCCCCGATGGCTCCAGGATCGCGTTCTCCTCCAATCGACATGGGAACACGGAGATCTACGTGATGGACGTGGACGGCACGAATGTCACCCGCCTGACCGACGATCCGGCCATCGACCGCTACCCGAGCTGGTCTCCCGACGGGGCCACGATCGCCTTTGCAAGCGATCGGGACGGG
This sequence comes from Longimicrobiales bacterium, assembly GCA_046537985.1. Classification (GTDB taxonomy): domain Bacteria; phylum Gemmatimonadota; class Gemmatimonadetes; order Longimicrobiales; family Gaopeijiaceae; genus JBKHJU01. The sequence continues at coordinate 5,229 of JBKHJU010000053.1, read as the reverse complement.
AACTTCGAGATCTACACGATGGACGAAGACGGGTCGAACCCGGTCCGGCTCACGGACGAAGCCGGAGACGACCAGGAGCCGGCCTGGTTGAGCGACGGCTCGAAGATCGTCTTCTGCTCGTTCCGGACGGGGACCGGCGATGTCTGGATCATGAATCCGGACGGGAGCGATCCCGTGAATCTCACGGACGATCCGAGCTCCTTCGACTGCTCGCCCGGCACAGTGCCGCCGTCGGACGCCTCGGACGAGCGGATCTCCTACGTGAGCGATCGGGCCGGCGAGAACCTGGATCTCTACACCATGGGCGTCGACGGGTCCGATCCCTTCCGGGTGACGACCGATCCCGGCGACGACTTCGACTCGGGATGGTCCGCAGACGCGGTCACCCTGGTCTTCGACACGGACCGGAACGGAAACTGGGACATCTATACGATCAGCGCCAACGGGACGAATACCGTGCAGCTCACGGACCACCCGGCCGACGACGAGTCACCGGCGTGGCGACCCTGAGCGAATCCACTCGGCGGCGGTGTCCGCGCAGACCTCGCCAAAGGCAGACCTCGCAAGAGAAGGAGGACCCATCAAGATCACCGTCTGGATCGCCTCGATAGAGCGATGGACCTGGATCATTTTCGGGGAGGTTTTCATCCTCGGTCTCGTGCTTCTCGCTTCGCCGGGAAGGGTCGTCACCTTCTTCGTCGGCCTCCCGCTCCTCCTCCACCTCGGCTATCAGGCCGTGACCAGCCTTCCCGCGGGACGGATCCCGGGCCGGCCGTCCGGTCGGGCCGAGAAGCGACGGAACTATCGCCTTCGCGCCCGGGTGCGGTCCTTCCTGACCGAGGTGCAACGCGCGGAGACCTACGTGCAGCGCGCCAGGGCGGGGAAGCTCCCTCGGAGCGAGGTGAAGCGGAACCTGCACGTCGCCGAGAAGCGGATCATGGCCTCGGCCCAGGAGGTCGTCAGGGCCACGGGACGCATGGGCGATTGAGGGAACCGGTAGGCGATCGGCGCTCCCCGCGCGCGGCATCCGGCCAGCAGACTCTCCGCAGGGTGTTGCACTTCTGCAACACAACCTCGCGCCCGCTTCGGCAGATCCTCGTCTACCGTGGCCCGCCCGCCCGGAACCCATCGCCGAGAATCTCGCGCGAGGACGCGGGATTCTCCGGCGCATCGGACCGTCGACCCTCCTTTACGGGAAGTGTTCGGGTCTTAGGCACGGGTGATGCACTCGTTGAACCTCGGAGCGTCGAAATCCACCGCTCCTCGACAGTCCCAATACCGGACCTTTCCGGGAAGCGCCTGCGAGCGCTTCGAGCTCCACACGGACACCACAGGGAGGAAGATCCCGAATGCCTCGATATCGACTGAAGCAGAGCCGCAGCCGGCCCGCCTCGACCCGGGAAGCCGGATGGCTCGACGAAGCCACGGAATACTACGGAATCGCACTTCTCCAGCTCTTTCGGAACGAGAAGGTGCGCCTGTTCCATCCCAATGGCGAGGGCACGGTCGAGCTCCCCAGGGAGGACCTGGAGCTCTGCTGATCCGACTGCCCGGCCATTCCGACGACCCGGCCATTCCGAATCCTCGGCGAATCCGCCCCTCCCACTGAGCTGATCAGCCGGCTTTCCTCGTCCGAACTGCGGGCTCCCCCGGCCTGATCTCCGGGAGCTCGCCCAGGGAAGCGAATGGAACGGAACGGACCGGGTCGGCACTCACCCCGGCGGCCCGCCCTTCTCCATCGTCTCCACCTTCACGCCCCGGTCCAGCGTCCTGTGGACGGGGCAACGGTCCGCGATCTCGAGCAGCCTCTTCCTCTGCTCTTCGTCCAGCGGCCCCCGCATCTCGATCTCACGGCTCACCTGATCGAGGGCCTCGTCTCCTCCATCGCAGTCGGTCTCGCAGTCCTTCTGGTGAATCTTTCGGTGCTTCTGCCGGACCGTGACCTCTTCCAGGGGCCACTCCTTTCGGTCTGCATACATGCGCAGCGTCATGGACGTGCAGGCGCCCAGGGCGGCCAGGAGCAGATCGTAGGGGGTCGGGCCTTCGTCGGTCCCCCCCACCGACTCCGGCTCGTCCGCCACAAGGGGGTGTCCCCGAGCCATGATCTCCGTGCGGTACCCGCTCTCGCCCGTCCGAGTCACGACCCGATCCTCGTCGAGGAGCTCCTCCGGCACCTGCTCGGGCTCCGAGAGGTCGATGTAGCGTGCACCCCAGGTGGCGAGCATCCGGCCCACGAAGACGGCGTCCGTCTCGTCCGTGAGAAGGTGGTCGGCCCCGTCCAGCGATACGAAGCTCTTGGGATGCCTGGCCATGGAGTAGAGTTGAGTGGCGTTGTCGATTCCCACGATCTCGTCCACGGGGGAATGGAAGATCAGAAGAGCCCGATCAAGCTGTTCGACGGCCTCCGTCATCCGCGCCTCCTGCAGATCCTCCAGGAGCTCTTTTCGAATGACGAACGTACGACCACCGATCTCCACCCTGGCCTCCTCGGCCTCCTCGATCTCACCGGGAGAAGCCTCGATGTGCTTCAACATGTGCCTGGGATGGGCCGGCGCGCCGATGGTGGAGACCGCCCCGACCGACGGGATCCGGTGCGCCGCATGCAACACGGCCGCTCCTCCGAGGGAATGGCCCACCAGGAGGGAGGGAGCCTCGAGCTCGTCCGCCATCCACTCGGCGGCGGCCACCAGGTCGTCCACGTTGGAGGAGAAATCGGTGTCGGCGAAGTCTCCCTCGCTCTCCCCGATTCCGGTGAAGTCGAACCGGAGAACACCGAATCGCTCCCGGGCCAGGGCCCGACTCAGCCGAACCACGGCCTTGAGGTCCTTCGAGCAGGTGAAGCAGTGGGCCACGAGGGCGTAGGCTTCGGGCTTGCCGTCCACGGGAAGCTCGAGTCGGCCTGCGAGGCTCGCTCCGGCCGAGCCGGGAAATGTGATGCGTTCGGTGGGCAAGAATCTCCTCCGTGCACGAGAGCGATGGATGGATGGGGGATGCCGACGGCACGACACTCCGCATGCGCCGTCCACCCCGTAGCGAACGGGGCAGAATGCCAACCCCCGGCCCCCTGGAAGCGTTCCGGCAATCCCGGCCGCGGTCCGGGTTTACGGCTCGGAGCGGACCGCTTACCTTGGTATGCCTGCCACCAACGGGTGGTGGGTCGGGGCCGTCCCAGAACGTTCTCGCTTCTGGATCGGCCCCGAGTGTCTAGATGTGTTGTGGTGGGCGTAGCTCAGGTGGTTAGAGCGCCAGGTTGTGGCCCTGGAGGTCGCCGGTTCAAGTCCGGTCGCTCACCCTTCGGTGAAGCCGAGAGGAGTTCGCGGCAGCTACATTCCGGGCATGGTTCCATGGTGAAGGCCGTGCCCGTGGTGATCCAGGTGAGCTTCGGTCCGCTCCGGATCAGGGATGATGTCGAACGCCCACCCGCCCTGATTCCCGATTCCGTGCAGGATGGCCATCCGGTTCCATTCGTACCACGACGTCGCCCGGTACGAGGGGTCCTGGAAGCGTGTGAGGACCGATCGTATCGCTTTGTCGGGGTCCGGGTCGGACTCCTCCGCCAGGATGTCGGTCACGGCCTGGTAGAGCATGTTCCGGTTCTCGAGAATGGCCGCAGCCTGCGGATGCCGCACCGCCAGGCTACGAGCAATGGTCGGCGCCATGGGCATCTGGGTCGGGAAGCTCCGGGGAGGCTCCTCGAGCATGCTCCAGAAGCGGGCCACCACGGCGATCACGCCACCCTGCCGCTTTTCCGGGGTGTCGTACCGGATCAGCGGCTCGAAGAGTGCGAGCTCGAGCCACTGATGGGCCCAGATCAATCCATGAAGACGTGGATAGGCCTGGCCGAACGCTCCCGCCGCCGTGCCCTCCTCCAGGATGGCCATGTCCTTGGGCACCGAAGCCAGGGACGTCGACGAGTCCGAGAGGTAGCCGTTCACCAGGGTCTCGACGGCCCGGTTCGCCGCGGTGGTGTCGGGCTCGGCGAGGGCGTTGAGCAGATCCCGCTGGAACCGGTCGACCCGGTCGAGGAGGAGGAGGAGCTCCGGCAGGCTCGCCCCGTTCGTTCCATGCTCTCCACCGGCTTCCTCCGACCCCGACGTCGTGGCGGCAGACCAATCGGAGTTCGCCAGTCCGTCCCGGACCAGCCGTTCGTACAGGAGGACGTCCATCCCCGCACCAGCTTCGTCGGCCGGATCGAGAGCCCCTGTGAGGATCGTCCTTCGCTGCGCCGCCGTCGCGTCCAGGAGGTTTTTCAGATACGGATGTTGCTTCTCCAGCGTGGCCGGCCGCTGGTGAGCCTCCTGCTGGGAGGCCCGGAGCTCACCCGAGACCACCCCGGTCCCATGAAGATGACGGCGATGAGGCCCAGGAAGAGACCTCGGGGGAGTGACTCGTTCATGATGCGTGATTCTCGCATGGATCGAGGAGGCCGACACCCCGGAGATGAGGTGGCGTCCCGCAGGAGATTCTACCCCGCAGAGATCGAAAGTTCTCATTTCGAGAACTCCAGCTCCAGCCCTTGCGTCGCCGGGCGGGTGGCCGGGTGAGAGAAGCCTCTCGACGCTTGTGGCCAGCTCGGGGAGTCGGCACAGCGGCGAGGCTCGGGAGAGGATCTTATGAGGCGGTCATGAAGACCGTCCCATGGCGGAGATCGTGGAGGGGGACTCGGCTCCGTTCGATTGCAGACGGATGGCGTACGGGGGCTTCCGGATGCTCGTCGGCCCGTTCCGCCCCACTTCTGGAGCCCGTCCCGTGCCCGGGGGCGAAGCACGGAGATTTGCCTCTACGGCCTTCCAGATCAACGCTTTGCGGCGGAGCCACAGGGGGGTTCGAATGGAGTTGTTGACACCCCGAGAAGCCTCCGCTATCCTTTAGGCCGTCGCAGCGAGCCAGCAGCACTCGTGGCCGCTGCGATTTTTCTCGGAGGCATGGGAACTTACTCCTTCGCCGACGGGTATCAAAAGGTCGCCCTCGCTGGGAGGGTCCATCATGGATCCGGCCGAGCGAGACACGACCAAGCTGATTGAAAATCGGGGTTTTTGAGAAAGTGGGCGGGCCCACGACCGGTGAGCACTGTGTCTCGCCGGGTCCGCGCTTCGAGCGCGGGTGGGTACCAAACGCAGATAATTCGGACGACCGATTATCAAATCGGCGTTCGCAGAGCCACAAGCTTTTCAAACGGAGAGTTTGATCCTGGCTCAGGACGAACGCTGGCGGCGTGCCTAACACATG
>JBKHJU010000052.1:0-8030 GCA_046537985.1 Longimicrobiales bacterium | reverse complement strand
AACCTGGGGATCGCCATCCGGGAGTCCATGACGTGCCTCGCCGCCGACGAGAAGTCGGTGGACGCCGTTGCCCGGGCCCGGAAGGTGTTCGAGACCGTGGGAGAGTGCGCCCTGATTCAGGAAGAGCTCATGATCCCCGCCACGGCCCTCGCCGCGTGCGGTGTGGCCTTTTTTCTCCGGGCCATCCGGGCCGCTGCGCAGGGTGGGACGGAGATCGGCTTCCACGCGGACGAAGCCATCCGGATGGCGGCCCAGACCGCGAAAGGTGCGGCCGACCTGGTCCTGGCCCACGGCACCCACCCCGAGACGGAGATCGACAAGGTCACCACGCCGAAGGGATGCACCATCGCCGGTCTCAACGAGATGGAGAACCGCGGATTCAGCTCCGCCATGATCCGGGGGATCATCCTGTCGGCGGAGCGGGCCGACGCGCTGTACGAGTAGGTAGGGGCCGGCCTCGGCTCCCCTCTCGCCGGGAACGCGGCCCGCGCCACTTCAACGAACGCCTCGATGCCTGCCCGAATCTTCACCGTGTCCGAAGCCAACGCCCTCCTTCCACGCATGCGTGAGGTGCTCGCCGACCTGCAGGAGATCCGCGCCGAGATACGGGAGACAGGCGAGCAGCTCCAGATCCTCGACGCCCTGTGGGGAGAGGCCGTCCGGCGGCCGGGAAATCCGGACCACGACGAGTTTCTGGTCCACCGGCAGCGGATCCGCACCCTGGTCGAGCAGCTCGAGGAGACGGTCCAGGACGAGATCGTGGATCGGGGCGTCCGGTTTCCCGCCGGGGCCCTGGAAGAGGGGCTTCTCGACTTCCCCACCAGCTACCGGGGCCGATGGGTCTACCTCTGCTGGCGCATGGGAGAGCCGGAGATCCAGCAGTGGCATGAGATCCATGCGGGATTCCGGGGACGCCGGGAGCTGACCGAGGAACAGGCACGGGTCATGGGGGTGGTGGACGAGCCGGACGACCTGCCGCCCGAGCCTCCGGACGTCTGAGTCGGGTGGGCCCGTCCACCGAGGATCGGGCGAGTCGCCCTCCAGCCACCCTGGGACAGCTCCTTCCCGGGCGCCGGGAGCTACGGGCTCTGGCTCGGTTGTCCTTTCCCGTGGCCTCGGTCCAGGTGGGCATGATGGCCATGGGCGTGGTGGACACGCTCATGGTCGGGAGGGTGTCGGCCACGGCGCTGGCGGCGGTGGCCCTGGGCCACATCTATTTCTTCAGCATCAGCGTCTTCGGGACGGGGGTCCTCATGGCCCTCGATCCCATCGTCTCCCAGGCCATCGGAGCCGGGGATCACGGGGCGGTGCGCCGGGCGCTCCAGCGCGGTCTGATCCTGGCCGTCATCCTGGGGGTTCTCAGTGGGGTGGCCCTCCTTCCCGGCGAGGCCCTCCTCGGGCTGCTCTCCCAGCCCGCCGACGTGGTGCCCGTGGCCGCCGGATACGCCCGGGCCTCCATCGCCGGGATCTTTCCGTATTTCGCCTTCATCGTGCTGCGCCAGACGCTCCAGGCCATGGGACGGGTGGCTCCCATCGTCTGGACCATCGTAGGAGCGAACCTGGCCAACGCCTTCTTCAACTGGGTCTTCATCTTCGGAAACCTCGGAGCTCCGGCGCTGGGGGCCGTGGGCGCCGGCTGGACGTCGAGCATCGCCCGATGGCTGATGGCCGTCCTCCTCCTGGGAGCGGCGTGGCCCCTCCTGCGTCCCTATCTGACCCGGTTCGAGCCCGCCGCCCTGGCCCGGAAGCCCCTGATCCGGATGGTTCGCCTCGGGACGCCCGTCGGCGTCCAGTTCGAGTTGGAGTTCGGGGCCTTCGCCGTGATCGCCGTGTTCATGGGATGGCTGGGAACGACGGCGATGGCGGCCCATCAGATCGCCATCAACCTGGCTTCCTTCACCTTCATGGTACCCCTGGGAATCGCCCAGGCGGCGGCCGTGCTGGTGGGGCAGGCGGTGGGTCGCCACGAGCCGGCCGAGGCGCGACGGGCCGGGGGGGCGGGGCTGGTCCTTGGGGCGGGATTCATGAGCCTGACCGCAGTCCTCTTCCTGGTTGCGCCGGGCCTCCTGGCCGGACTCTACACGGCGGATCCCGCGGTCCGGGACCTGGCGATCGTCCTCATCCCCATCGCCGGCGTCTTCCAGGTATTCGACGGGATCCAGGTGGTCGCCAGCGGGGTGCTACGGGGAATCGGAGACACCCGGGCACCCATGGTGGTGAACATCCTGGGCTTCTGGCTCCTGGGCATGCCCGTGAGCCTCCTCCTGGGATTCGCGTGGGACGGAGGGCCCGTAGGGCTGTGGTGGGGGCTGGCCACGGGGTTGGCGGCCGTGGCCCTTTTCCTCACGATTCGAATCCGCTCGCGCTTCGGCGGCGAGCTCCGGAGGCTCTCCCTGGAAGGGGAGTCCGGAGTGGGCATGCCCGCGCCCGCCGAGAGACTCGAGACGTCGATGGACGGAGGGACGATCGATGGATGACGGGACTGCCCGGCGCGGACCGCGTGAGGGGAGTGACGGGCGCGGAGGGAGCGACCGGCGTGAGCGAAACGCGGGACGGACGGAGGAGACGCCGACGAGGGATCGGGGGGCGGATCGGGATCGAGGCCCGGAAGGAGCGATGGACCTTCCGGATCGGGGAACCCCCTGGGTAGAGACCCGGGCCGGCGGGCTCTTCTTCATCAACGCCGTTCTCGTGGCTCCCGAGCTGTTCGTCCTCTTTCCCCTCATCCTGGGTGGGGTCCTTCGGGGCCTCGGCCTCCTCCAGGGGCCGTCCCGATTCATCGACACCATCCCCCGGGTGGCCGCCTACGTCCTGCCGTGGATCGGTTGGGTGCTGGTGATCCCACTCTGGACCTCGTGGAAGAACGTTCGGATGGAGGGCGTGGGTCCGTGGGCCAGGAGAGCCCTCCACGCCATGATGGGCCTCCACCTGGTCTTCCTCGGCTACACGGTCTGGCGCTGGATCGCGGGGTAGGGCCTTCTAAAACTCCCCGATGAAGTCGATCTCGGTCTCGAGCTCGTAGCCCAACTCCCGCCGGACCGTGTCCCGGGCGAGCTCCACCAGCTCCACGACGTCCGAAGCCCGGGCTCCTCCGAGGTTGACCACGATGTTGGCGTGTCGATGGAAGATGGCCGCTCGCCCGCTCTCGTGGACATGGCCCTTGAGCCCGCACTCGTCGATGAGCCGGCCGGCTCCGACGCCCTCGATCTTCTGGAAGATGGATCCGACGCAGGGGTAGAGCCACAGGTCCGGGTGCCGGTCGTCCCGCCACCGCAGGTTTTCCCGCACGACCCTGCGCAACTCCTCCTCGGGCTGCTGGTTCAGCCGGAAGGTGGCCGAAAGGACCACGTCGTCCCGCTCGTGGAGGATGCTCCGGTCGTAGCCGAAGTCGAAGTAGTCGACGTCGACGGTCCGGCCCTCGCCCTCCTCGGATAGGATCTCGGCCGATTCGAGCACCTCTTCGATGAAGACGGTGCGCTCCCGCTCCGGCGCGGGAGAGAGGAAGTGGAGATTCTGCCAGAGCGCGCCTCCCACCGTGCTCGGGATGCCCACGAAGTGATGGAGCCCTCCGAGCCCCCGCTCCATGGTCGCGTCAATGAGATCCGGATAAGTCTCGACCCCACTTCCGGCCCGGACCCGCGAGTCGCCCAGAAACTCGATGCCTCCGACCTCCGCCCGGATGACGAGTCCCCGGTAACCCCCGTCGCCGAAGAGGACGTTGGCGCCCCGTCCCAGGACGAAGTACGGGATCTTCGCCTCCCGGGCGGCCGTCACCGCCGTCACGAGCTCGTCAGGCGTCCGGGCCCGGTACAGGAGGTCGGCCAGGCCGCCGATCCTGAAGGTGCTGAAGGGGGCCAGGGGCACCGACCGGGTGATTCGGTCGGGGCCCAGGGCCCGTTCCAGCGCTTCCAGATCCCGGTCGGACACGGTGGTGGGGGGCTCGGGTATGGTCATCGTGGTTCGCGGGAGAGGGAAGCGGTCGGGGAAGAAGCTATTTCCGACGGGCCCGGTGGGCCAGGAGCGGGGCGCGTAGCGTCCCCATGACCTGCTGATTAACTTGAAACGTCGCTCCATTCTCTTGCCGCCCATCGCCTTGGCACCCGTGGTGCGGCTCGTCCAGCGAGAACTTTCGCGAACCATGCTGCACGAGATCTCACAGCGCCCGCTCAGGGTCCTCCTGGTCGAACAGGACGAAGCCCAGCGAGCCGAGGTGGAGCGTCTCCTGTCCAGAGCCCGGGATCCCCGTGTGGATCTCGAATGGTGCGGCTACCTGTCCGACGGTCTGGAGCGCCTCTCGGAAGGCGGAATCGACCTGGTGCTCCTGGATCTCTCGCTGCCGGACTCGGACGGCGTGGCGACATTCGAGAGGATGTACGCCTTCGCTCCCGACGTGCCCGTCGTGGTCCTGACGGACCTGGACGACGAGGAGGTCGCCATGACCACGGTGCAGGGCGGCGCCCAGGACTATCTGGTACGTGACGAGGTCCGCAGCGGGATCCTCATCCGCTCGATTCGGTATGCCATCGAGCGGCACCGCCTCATCTCGGCTCTTCGGAGCCTGTCCCTCATCGACGACCTTACGGGCCTCTACAATCGGCGCGGGTTCCACGAGCTGGGAGAGCAGCAGCTCAAGCTCGCCCGGAGGATGGTGCGAAGGGTACTGATCCTCTATATGGACCTGGATCGATTGAAGACCATCAACGACAGCCTGGGACATCACGTCGGCGACCGCGTCCTGAAGAACACGACGGACCTGGTGAAGGCGAGCTTCCGTCGCTCGGACCTGATGGCCCGGGTGGACGGAGACGACTTCGTGGTTCTGGCCCTGGAGGCGTCGAAAGACGACGCCGAGCTCATGACCTCGCGCTTCCGGGAGCACGTTCGGCAATTCAACCAGACCACGAGCGAGCCGTACCAGATCTCGGTGAGCCTGGGCGTCGCCCGCTTCGACCCGGAGGATCCGGTGTCGCTGGACGAGTTGACGGAGCGGGCTCGTCGAGGCATGAAGGAAGAGAAGATGGCCAAGAGACCGGCCGTTCGCCCCTGACTCCTCATTGAAGAACGTTGATCCGACTCGTCCCCGCGCCCCCGACCGACCTCGCTACGTGAGTCGGTCAAACGACGTCTCGACCGAGGCCGATCCCGGCTCCACGCCCGCCGAAGGGACGCGGGAGGAGGGCAAGCGTAGGTCGTCCCATTGGCTGGTCCGCATCGTGGAGCGCGCGGGGCTCATCATGGACGAGCCCCCCGACGTTCCGGCGGGGGCCCCGACCCGCGAGGTATGGGGGGCCGTGGCCCGCAGCGTGGAGATCCCCGACCGCGAGCTGGCCGAGGTCGTGGCCGACTACTTCCGCCTCGACGTGGCGGACCTGAGCACGGCCGATCCCAACGCGGCCCTGCTCGTACCCGAAGCCATGTGCCGGAAGCATCTCATCTACGCCGTCGCGGAGACGGACCGGCACGTGGGCGTCGCCACGTGCGACCCCACCGACGTGGAGGCGGAGCGGGCCGTGGGCTTCGCAACGGGGCGGACCGCCGTCTTCCAGGTCGCGGCTCCCCGGGAAATCCAGGACGCGATCGACGCCCGATTCTCTCCGGAGAAGGCGGTGGAGCACATCCTGGGCAACATCGAGTTCGAGGAGGGTGTCGAGGAGGACGCCGTCAAGCTGGTCGAGGAGATGGGCCCGGAGGAGATCAGCCGGAGCGAGATCGAGGCCGGTCCGGTGGTGAAGCTGACCAACCTCATCATCCGGGACGGAATCTCCCAGGGCGCCAGTGACATCCACATCGAGCCGGGTCGCAGGATCGGGGTGGTCCGCTACCGGGTGGACGGGGTGCTCCGGAAGCACATGGACCTGCCCATGTCGGCCCTGAACCGGGTCATCTCGAGGATCAAGATCCTCTCGAAGCTGGACATCGCCGACCGCCTGCGGCCCCAGGACGGAAAGGCTCGAGTGCGGGTCGGCGGGCTCGCGTACGATCTGCGGGTCTCCACCCTCCCGGCGGGTGGGGCGGAGAAGTGCGTCTTGCGGATCCTGGACTCCAGCACCTCCCTGACGCTGGAAGACCTGGACGTGCCGGTCCCGGAGCTGGAGAGGCTCCGACAGCTCCTCACCTACCGGGAGGGGATCCTGGTGGTCACCGGCCCGACCGGGTCCGGAAAGACGACGACCCTCTACGCCGCACTCCGGGAGCTGGCCGACGGAAAGGTGAACATCACCACCGTCGAGGATCCCATCGAGTACGAGCTCGCCACGGTGACCCAGACCCAGGTGGAGCCGAAGCAGGGTCTCACCTTCGCGGCGGCCCTCCGGTCCATCCTGCGTCAGGATCCCGACGTGATTCTGGTCGGCGAGATCCGGGATCCGGAGACGGCCCACGTCGCCGCCCAGGCAGCCATGACCGGCCACCTGGTCCTGGCCACCGTCCACGCCAACGACGCCGTGAGCGCGGTGGCTCGGCTCGTGGATCTGGAGCTTCAGCACTCCACCATCGCCCAGACGCTTCGGGGAGCCGTCGCCCAGCGCCTGCTACGAAGGGTCTGTCCGGCGTGCGCCGAGCCCGTCCGGGGAGTCCTGACGCCCGAGGAGCAGCGGCTCACGGAGCGCCACGGCATGGAACCGGTGGTTCGGGCCGTGGGCTGTCCCGAGTGCGGATTCGCGGGATACAAGGGACGGCTTCCCGTGGTGGAGGTCCTCGTGAGCGGGCCCCGCATACAGACGGCTATCGAGCAGGGAAAGGGGTGGGCCTCCCTGACTCGGGTGGCCACCCAGGGGGGAATGCGCACCATGCACCAGGTCGCTCTCGACTGGGTGGTCCAGGGAAGGACGACCCTCGTGGAGGTCGAGCGGGTCCTGGGACAGATCATCGACGACGACGAGATCGAGGAGGAGGCCGGCCCTCCGCGGGTCCTGGTCGTGGACGACGACCCGGACGCGCGGGAGATGATGAAGGCGGCCCTCCAGCAGGAGGAGTACGAAGTGGCCGAAGCCGCCGACGGGAGCCAGGCCGTGGACCTCCTCAAGGAGGACATCCATTTCGACCTGGTCATCCTGGACCTGGCCATGCCCAACATGGACGGCTGGGAGACCCTCAAGTGGATCCGGGGCAACGTGAGCACCGTCGCGCTTCCGGTCATGGTTCGGACGGGAACCGGGACCGACGAGGTGGAGGCCGACATCCTACGGGCCGGTGCCGACGACTACGTGACCAAGGAGACCGACGCCCAGCGCTTCCTGGCCCGGGTGGCCGCGGTCATCCGCCGGACCCGGGTCTGACCGGATTCCACGTTGTCACGGGCATGTAACAATGCCTGTTTCTCCATCCGTATTCGCTCGCCATCCCTTTGCGCCGTGACGCTTTCGTTTCACTTTCGTTACGACGCCGTGACGTCGGAGGTCGAGGAGTGTCTTCCCCCGGCCGCCTGTAGAACGCTCAGAACTCGAGAAAGGGAATCCGATGCACAAACGCCTTCGTTTCACCGTCCAACTCATCGTCGGCCTCGTGATCGGCCTGGTCGTGGGCACGGCGGCCCCCGCTGCGGCCCAGGACATCTCGGCCCGCAACCTCGACATAGAGGTGGGCGGCCGCCTGCAGGCCCAGATCGTGCACAGCTCCGTCGGTGGACCGGCTGCCCAGGGGATCCTGCGGAGGGCCCGCATCACCCTGGACGCCAGCGTCAACGAATGGATCGACGGTCGACTCCAGCTGGACCAGGGGGGCGAGCTGAAGGACACCTATGCGCGAATCTCCTTCAACCCGGCATTCCGGGTGTCCATGGGGAAGTTCAAGCGGGCCTTCGATCCCTTCGGGCTCGACTCCAGCGCCGACATCGTCCTCGAGCGGGATGGACGGATTCCCGGCCTCAGCACGTGCGCGGGTGTCGAGAGCATCTGCTCCTGGAGCCGGATGAGCCAGGCCCTGGGATACTCGGACCGTGACGTCGGTGTCCGGGTGGAGGGTGCTCTGGGTGATCAGTGGACGTACCTGGCCACGGTCACGAACGGAACAGGGGTCGATTCCGACACCAA
>JBKHJU010000051.1:0-8238 GCA_046537985.1 Longimicrobiales bacterium | reverse complement strand
GTACCGAGCCCCGTACGGACGATGGCGGCGAGGCCGTAGCCCACCACCAGGAGCACTACGACGATGACGATGCGCTTCAGGGTCTTCTCGCTCATGCAGAGATCTCCCGCCAGAGCTTCTCGGCGGCCTGTCGGCGGCGCACGTGGCGTACCAGCCCGAGGAGGACGAAGACCAGGGGGATTCCCACCAGGTTCCCCCAGCGCAGGGCCATCCGCTGGAAGTCCGAATCGAAGATCAGCGGAGCCGGCGTCCGGTCCTTCGATCGGATGGCGATGAGGGACTCGTCCTGGGCCAGCCAGTCCACGGTGTTGGCGACGAAGGTCACGTTCTGGGGGCTGGATCGGAAGATCTGGGGCGACACGAAGTCGGCGTCCCCGATGACGACCAGGCGACCGCCACCGGTCCCCGATCCGGCACTTCCCGGCCCACCGTTCCCGGATTGAGCATCTCCTCCGTCGTCGTCGGCCTCCCTCTCCAGGTCACCGGCGGGAGCCTCGCCGTCCCCTCCGACCCCCGCGCCCGCGGCGGCGGCGACGATCCGCGTGGAGAGCACGTCGAGATCCGGGTTCGGGAGGTCGTCGGGCTGGATCGACCGGCCGGCTCCCAGGAGGTCTGCATACTCGGTGGTCTGCCACAGGGCGACGGCCCGGGTCGCGTCCGTGATGTCCAGGGCCGAGGCCCAGGCCACCGTCATCTGGTTCAACTCCCGTGTGATGGGATGGTCGATCGCCGGAAGGAGGACCGGCCAGAGGGGATAGGAGCGCATGACGCCGAGGCCCCCCTGCTGTCCCATGCTCACCGTCTGGTTCGACTGGAAGTCGGCCACCAGGTCGGCGTGGAGCTGGATGCCCCGCTCGGCCAGTACCGGCTCCAGCCCCGTTTCCAGGGGAACCGTGATGCCCCGTTGGGGCTCCAGGAGGACCCGGTCCAGGAGAAAGAAGCCCGAGCCGCCCCGGTCCAGGTAGGAGCGGATCGAGTCGACGGCGGCCGGGCTCAGGGTCTCGGTGGGGCCGGCGACCACCAGCACGTCGATGCTGTCGGGGGAAAGGGAGGGGATTCCGGCACCTCCGGTTCCATTGTCGTCTCCCGGGTCGCTTCCGTCTTCCGGGTCGTCGCCTCCGTCGCCATCCCCCGCGGCATCGGGCCCGTCTTCCGGCGGTCCCCCCGCCCCGTCGTCTGCGGCGACGGCGCTGGACACGTCGACAGAGGTGATCTCGTACCGGTCCGAGATGCCTTGCTGCAGCCCGGGGAGCTGGTCCACGGGTCGGGCGCCGAAGCCGGTGACGAAAGCGACGGTGGGCCGATCCTCCCGGGTCATGGAGGCGATGGCCGACGCCAGCCGGTACTCCAGGTCGGCGGAGCTTCGCACGAAGGGAATGACCTCCTGCTCCCCGGCGTGGAGGAGGGCCATCCCGAACCATCCGTTCCGCACCTGGAACTCGTCTTCCCGAAGCACGTTGAACTGGATCTGCTGGATGCCGTACGACTCGGCCTGCGAGGCCACGTCCTCGTCCTCGTCCGGGTTCAGGATCTCGACCTGGAGATTGCCCTCCGAGTAGCGTCGAAAGTCGGCCAGGAGGTCCTCCACGTCCCGGCGGGTGAGGGCGATCTCCGGCGGAAGCTCCTCGGAGACGAAGAGCTGGATGGTGATCAGGTCGTCGAGCTCCGTGAGAATCTCCCGGGTGCCCTGAGAGAGGGTGTAGACGTTTTCTTCCGTCAGGTCCACGCGGCCCCGGATCTGTCCACCCAGGAGGTTGAGGAGCACGACTCCGGCGCCCAGCAGGACGGCGCCGATCCGGAGCCGCCGATACGCTCCCCGATCGGTGCTCAGACGGAGCCGCACCACCAGGAAGTAGGCGCCCACCAGGAAGAACGCCCCCATGGTCACGAAGTAGAGGACGTCCCGGAGGTCCACGACGCCCCGCGAGACGCCAGCGAAGTGGGGTGGGATGGAGAGTCGGGTGACCACGTCCGCGAGCGTCGGGGGCAGCCCCACTAGGACGATCTGGAGCCCGGCCAGGACCAGGGCGAACGAGATCACCGCGGCCAGGATGAAGGCGGTGATCTGGTTCCGGGTGGCCGCCGAGGCCAGGAGCCCCAGGGCCACCATCTGGAAGGCCAGGAGCGCACCGCCGAGGTACTGGGCCACCATGACGCCCCAGTCGGCGTCCGAGACGATGAGGAGCCCGACAGCGGTGGGAATGGTGCCCGCCAGGGCAACCAGGGCGAAGACCCAGTCCGCCATCGCCTTCCCGACGACCAGCTCCGCCTCCGACAGGGGCTGGGACATGAGCCACTCGAGGGTTCCGCGGCCCCGTTCCTCGGCCAGGCTCCGCATGGTGATGGCCGGGATGAAGACGGCGAAGAGCCAGGGAAGGTAGTCGAAGAAGGCCCGGAGGTCCGCCATTCCGGTGGAGTAGAGGGTCCGGAAGGCCAGGAAGAGCCCCAGGGCGAGGAAGGCGACGATGAGGATGTACGCCGTGGGGTGGTCGAAGTAGCTCTTGAACTCCTTCCGGGCGACGATCCAGACGTTCTTCATCGGGCCTCCTCCTCTTCGGCGGCGCCCTCCTCGGCGGCCTGCTCGTCACTCTCGGCGATCGACGAGCCGGACGCACCCCCGGCGGCTGCTGCCGAGCCGGTGCCCACCCCCTCGTCGGCCGCAGTCGAGCCCGTGCCTCCGCTCGCTCCGGGTCGCGCAGGTGGGGAGATCCCGGCCTCGTACTCATCCTCGGTCACGGTTCGGAAGAGGTCCTCTAGGCTCGCCCGCTCCCGGTGGAGTTCCCAGAGGGTCCACCCTTTCTCTGCCGCCGTCTCGAAGATCACCGGGCGCAGATCCTCGCTTCCGTCGGACGCCAGGCGGACCCGGATCCGACCCTGCACGGGAGCCGTCTCGTGCCCGGTCACCCCGGGGAGGCCCGCCAGGGTCTCCTCCACGCCGTCTCCCCGGGCCTCCACGACGTAGGACGGTCCCGCCAGCTGACCCTCCACCAGGCTCGCCACCGAGCCGTCGGCCACCAGCTTCCCCTTCCGGATGATGAGGAGGCGGTCGCAGGTGGCCTCGACCTCTCCCAGAACGTGGGTGCTGAGGATGACCGTGCGCTCCCGGCCGAGCTCGCGGATGAGCTCCCGGATCCCCACCCGCTGGTTGGGGTCGAGTCCCTCGGTGGGCTCGTCCAGGACGAGGATCTCGGGCTCGTGGAGGATGGCGGCAGCCAGGCCCACCCGTTGGCGAAATCCCTTGGAGAGCTGGGAGACGGGACGGGTGAAGACGGGGCCGACGCCGGTCCGCTCCACCACCTCGGGGAGGGCCCGCCGCAGGGCGCCGCCCGTGATGCTCCTCAGCTCCCCCGCCCAGGTGAGATACTCCGAGACCAGCATCTCCGGGTAGAGGGCGTTCGTCTCGGGAAGGTAGCCCACCCGCTTCCGGGCCCCGGTCACGTCTTCGCCGATGGAGACCCCGTCGTAGCTGACATCGCCCTCGTCGGGCTGGAGGGAGCCGGTCAGGATCTTCATGGTGGTGGTCTTGCCGGCTCCGTTGGGACCCAGGAAGCCCACCACCTCTCCCGGATCGATCTGGAAGGAGATATCGTCCACCGCCTTCAGTGGACCGTAACGCTTCGTCACGCTGTCGACTGTGATCATCGTGCCTCCGGACTTCCGCTCCGATCCCCGCGGCGAAGATTATTATGAAGAGGTCCGGGGCCTGTCCAGCCCTCGCGGCGCTCAGAGATCCGAGGCGGTGATCTCCCTCTCTGGACGCCACTCCCGGCTGCCGGCCCCCCTCTCCGTTGCGCCCTTCGGCCCCCGCCGGACATCTTCATCTGGCCATGCAGATTCGGTATGCGGACGGGCCCCGGCTTCGCCGCTCCCTCCTGGCGACCACGGAGTACGCCCGTGGAGCCCGGGCGGAGCCGAAACGGATCAACGTCTTTTCGGCGCCCGACGGCGATGCCGGGACGAATCCGGTCCTCACGGTCCGGCGACCGCCGTGGCGGCCATCCACGTGGGGACCGGTGCGTGGGCGATGGCCTACATGGGCGATGGCCTACATGGTGGAGGAGGTGATCGAGTAGGATCCGTGAACCGGATCCTGGAAGACCGATTCGCCACCGGAGGAGCAGGGCGACATTCGGGCGACCGGGACGGGAGCCCGGAGGGGTGGGGAGTTCGGCGTGAGGTGGACGCCGAGGGGAAGGCCGAGGAGGATGCGGACATGAAACCCGAGGAAGACGCTGTGGCCAAGGCTACGTCGGAGGCTGACCGGGAAGGGCGGCTGGCGGATTCTGTGATGCGTCTCGCGGCTGTCGCACTTCTCGTCGTCGCTGGTCTCGTCGGAGAAGGTGCCACCCCGCTGGCCGGCGCGGACCTGTCCGTCCCGGAGCCCCCGGCTCGCACGTCGGGATCCATCCGTTCGCTCTCTCATCCGCTCTTGCGTCCGCCCACCGATCCGTCGGCCGTCACCCCCTGGTCCCAGGGAGTCCACTATCGGATCGAAGCGCGACTGGACGAGGAGGACGACATCCTCACCGGTCGGGCCCGAATCCGCTACACGAACAACTCCCCGGACACTCTCCGCCGCTTTTACGTCCACCAGCACCTGAACGCCTTCCGGCCCAACTCGGCGTGGGCCCGGGCGGACCTCGAGGCGGGCATCCGGACCTTCCAGGATCTCGGGCCCGAGGAGCACGCCTTCGAGCGGATCCGGGAGGCGGAGATCGAGGGCGAGGCCGTGAGGCCGTTCTATCCTCACGCTCCCGACTCCACCATCGCCGGGCTTCGCCTTCCGTCGTCGCTGCCGCCCGGCGAGACCATCACGGTGGACATCCTCTGGGACGCCCGCCTCTCCACGGAGCCGAGGCGACAGGCGCGGAGGGGCCGGCAGTTCGACTTCGCCCAGTGGTATCCCCGGGTCGTCGTCTACGACCTCGAGGGATGGCGCACCCATCCGCTCTATCGTCAGGGGGAGTTCTACGGCGAGTACGCTACCTACGACGTGACCGTCGACGTGGCCGAGGACCAGGTCATCGGCTCCACCGGCGTTCCCCTGGAAGGGGATCCCGGTTGGGAGTCGGTCGCCGCGCCCGGCACCGAGCCGGTGGAGCACCAACGGGACTGGTACGGCTCCACCGAGGGGGCGCCCTGCGTGGAGGCCGCGGGTGTCCGCACCTGCGGAGTTCCGGGCCCCGAAGGGGCGGCGCCGGGTTCCGCCGAGCGGCTCGGGCTCCTCGCGGGCTCCGTCGGCGCGGCTTCGTCCGGAAGGAAGCGGGTCCGCTGGTACGCCGAGGGGGTCCACCACTTCGCCTGGTCGGTCTCGCCCGAGTACATCTACGAGGAGGGCCGGTTCCAGGACGTGGTGATTCGCGTCCTCTACCGTCCCGGCGACGAGGACTCGTGGGGGAACGGTGTGGCCGTGGAGCGCACCGCCCAGGCCCTGGCGTGGATGGACACCGTCTTCGGTGACTACGCCTATCCCCAGGTGACGAACCTCCACCGGATCGAGCCCGGCGGAACCGAGTTCCCCATGGTCATCATGGACGGCTCGGCCTCCCTGGGCCTCATCGTCCACGAGATCAACCACCAGTACGCCCATGCCATCCTCGGAAACAACGAGTGGTACGAGGGATGGCTCGACGAGGGGATGGCCTCCTTCCTGGAGGACTGGTTCTTCGAGCGCCGGGGCGCCGGACGGAGCGTCTGGCTCGGAACCGAGGCCCAGGTGATCGACCTCGAGCTCCGGGGAGACGCGGCCCCGGTGACCTATCCCGCCGAGGACTACTCCACCTACGGCGTCTATGGATCCATGGTCTACGGCAAGGGATCCCTGATCCTGCGCATGCTCCGGGACATGGCCGGCGAAGAGCGCATGATCGAGCTCCTCCGCACCTACTATGACCGGTACAGGCTGGGCCACGTCGACGGGGACGCGTTCCAGGCCGTCGCCGAAGAGGTCCTGCGACAGGATCTGGACTGGTTCTTCGGCCAGTGGCTCCACGCCAACGGGGTGGTGGACTACGCCCTGGACGATCTCTACGTGGACGAGATCGGGTCCGGCGGATCCGGCGACGACCGAGGAAGGAGGACCGCCGGAAGCGACCCCCGGGAAGGGACGTCGACCGCGCGATCGGAGGCACCCGGCCAGCCGGGCTTTCGCACGACCCTGACGGTGGAGCGGAACGGTTCCATGATCATGCCGGTCCCGATCCGCCTGGAGGGTCCCCGGGGACTGGTGAAGGACACGGTCGTCGAGGGGACCGGCCCTCGCACCGAGGTGACGGTCGAGACGACCTTCGAGCCTCGAAGGGTGGAGCTGGACCCCGACGGCACCATCCTCGACTGGAACGGTCTGAACGACGTGTGGGAGGAAGGCTTCCTTCGGCGCGGGGGAGTGGAGCGGAGCCTGCTTCGTCCCCTGGGACGGCTGCCCACGTATCGGGACCGGATGGCCGCCGGTTTCTCTCCCCTCTTCTGGGCGAACGACGCCGGCGGAGTGGTCGTGGGGCTGCAGCGCCGCCAGGGCTACCTCGGCACGATGCACACGTCCGTCCTGCGGGTCGGAGCTCCCGGCTTCTCGGGTCTCGATCGGGGCGGAGATTCCCAGCACGACGACCTGGGGAGCCTCTACTACCGGGGCGAGGACCCCATCTGGGCCGACGACCCCCGCTTCGGGACGAGCTTCGAGCTCCTGGCGGGAGAGGGGCGCCTCTTCGGACGGCTCGAGCGGGAGTGGGACGTCAGCCCCCGGCCCGAGATCACCCCTCGCCGCTTCGTGAGCGCGTACATTCTGGCCGCGGACGTCTACGACCCCACGTATCTGATCTCCGGGCGCTGGAATCGGAGCCCGGGACAGGCGGAAGGAACCGCCGTGGAAGGAGGGCTCGGCGTCCGGGGGATTCGGGGCGCCCCGTCCGGAGGATGGGGACGGTGGGAGGTCGATCTCACCGGCGGCGCCGGCATCTCCACGCAGGCCGAATCGTGGGTCCGGGGCGCGCTGGAAGGCACCTGGAGCCGAAACGTGGCCGACTGGACGTCCGAAGCCCGGCTCTTCGCCGGCGGTTCGATCGGCAACGTGGAAGGGGGGATTTGGGATGGCGCGGCTGTGCCCCTCCAGCGGCGCTTCGGTCTCTCGGGTGCCGGGCCCTACGAGACTCTCGGAAACCCCTGGGGCCGAAGCGGGGGCGCGCTCCTCGAGCGCGAAGTCCATCACCCGGGAGACGGGAGCCTGAGGGGGTACCGGAGGGATCTCATGGTGGATCGCCTCGTGACTCTCGGAGGAGAGCTCCGGTCATCGGCGCGTTCCGTGGGCCCCCTCTCCGTCTCGGGCTCCCTCTTCGGCGGAATCGGATGGGTCCCCGAGCTGGTCGTCATCGAAGAGAACGTCGGGACGGGCGGCGGAGCCGGACCCGGTGGGTCGACGGTGACCTTCGACGTGGTATCCCGGGAAGATGACGCGGTTCTCGGCGATGCCGGCGTCGGGATTACCCTGGGCTGGGAGGGAGCGCCCCTGGGCCTCCGGGTGGACGCGCCCTTCTTCGTCTCACGGCCGGCCCACGCGCGGAGCGCCCGGGACGAGGAGCTGGGCTTCCGCTGGGCGGTGTCGGTGGTGAGCCGGTAGCTGGGAAAATTTTCTCTTGACTCCTGTCGACCCCGGGGTAAACATTTGATTCAGGGGTCGACTTCCCCTTAGATCGACGTGTAGCAGGATGGATTGTACCGAGCCGGTAACCCCCCTTCCGGCCGGACCTGCTACTCCCTTCCGCCACCGGCACTTTCTCGAAAAAGCTTGCACGGAAGCCGCCATTCTGCGGTCCCCGGTGCGTCGGCGGGCGTCGATCGCTCAGTATCCACTCACACGGCAAGGAGAGGACGATGAACACTCGGATTCCGCAAGGATTCATGGCAGCCGCAGTGGCAGCGCTGGTCTTCGCCGGCACCGCCCAGGCCCAGGAGCGCCCCTTCGAGGTCAGCCTGGACGGGGGATTGGCCTACACGACCTTCGACGTCAGCGAGAGCCTGACCCAATTCGTGCTTCCGTTCCAGCAGGCGCGTCTGAGCCTGTATGTCGCTCCGCAGTGGGCGGTGGAAGGTGCCGTCCTCTACGACTACATGACCCAGGACGAGGACTCGCAGTCCCAACTGTTGCTCGTGCCCGGGATGTCGTATTACTTCGCTCCCGTCGACGCGGGTGAGAACCGGACCTACGTGACGGTCGCCGTGGGCTGCACCGGCGGCCGCCACCGC
>JBKHJU010000050.1:0-8278 GCA_046537985.1 Longimicrobiales bacterium | reverse complement strand
CGGCATACCCCGTCTCGGTGGTGGGTCAGCAGGAGCTGCGCCAGGGAAAGACGGGTATGTTCCTGGAGGAGTCCCTCCAGGCCCTGCCGGGGGTCCAGATCCAGAACCGGTACAACTACGCCGTAGGTGAGCGGGTCCTGGTCCGGGGCTTCGGCTCCCGGACTCAGTTCGGCGTCCGGGGACTCCACGTCGTGGTAGACGGGATTCCGGCCACCCTCCCCGACGGCCAGTCGACCATCGACCATCTGGACCTGGGATCGCTGGGTCGAGTCGAAGCGCTTCGCGGTCCTGCATCCGCGTTGTACGGAAACTCCTCCGGCGGGGTCCTCAGATTCGAGAGTCAGGCTCCTCCGACGGTTCCCGTGCGGGAGGACGTCACGGTGATGGGGGGAAGCGACGGGATGCTCCGCCTCCAGAGCCTGACGAGCGGAACGGCGGGTGAGACGGGCTACCTCCTGAGCGTCGATCGTCTCTCCTACGACGGCTTCCGGGAGACCGACGACGGCGATATCTACGGCGCTGCCGATCGACTCCACGTGAACGGTCGCGTGGAGCGTCCCCTGGCCGGAGGTGACATCGGGGTCACCTTCAACTACGTCGACCTGGACGCCGAGAACGCGGGGTCCGTCGATATCGACCAGTTGAGCGACGGCCGACACGAGATCAATGACTTCGTCTACATCGGGAACGGGACCGGGAAGGAGCTCCAGCAGGGTCAGCTGGGACTCCGATGGACGGGTCCGCTGGCCGGCGTCTCCGCCGAGACCCTCGTCTACGGGATCACCCGGGACTTCTCGAACCCCATCCCGTTCAACGTCGTCGACGTGGAGCGGGCGGCGGGGGGAGCCCGCCTTGCCGTGCGCAGCCCCGACGCCCCCGGATCCGACGGCATCCGCTGGCAGGCGGGGGTCGACTGGGACATCCAGGACGACGACCGCCGGGAATTCGACAACGACAACGGAAATCCGACGGGATCCCCCAACATCGACCAGGCCGAGACGGTCCAGAGCGTCGGGATCTTCGCCCAGGGGATGGTTCCCCTGACGGATCGCTTCAACGTGGTGGGAGGCATCCGGTACGACTACTTCGACTTCCAGGTCGAGGACCGGATTCCCCTGAGCCAGGATCCGACGGACGACTCGGGAAGCCGGACTCTGGACGCCGTCAGCCCCACGGTCGGCGTCCACCTGGCGACGGCGGACGAGGTCGACGTCTTCGCCAACTGGTCCACCTTCTTCGAGACGCCGACGACCGTGGAGCTGGCGAACCGTCCGACCCAGGCCGGAGGGTTCAACCCGGACCTGGAGCCCCAGGATGGATGGACCGTGGAGGTCGGCACCCGGGGCACCCTCCAGGAACGGTTCTCCTACGAGCTGAGCGTCTTCACGACCCAGCTCACCAACGAGCTGGTCCAGTTCGAGGTCGCGGGTCAGCCGGGCGTGAACTTCTACCGGAACGCGGGTGAGTCCACCCGGATCGGAGTCGAGGCCCTGGCGCGGGCGCGTCTGCACGAGCGGGTCAGCGGCCAGATCTCATACGCGTACACGGATGCGGAGTTCGACGAATACGTCGTCGACGGCTCGGACTTCTCGGGCAACCAGGTTCCGGGTCTCGCCCCCCACAACCTGCAGGCGAGCCTGCGCTACGAGGCGAATCCGGGATATCTCGAGGTCACAGCCGACTATCGGGACGAGATTCCGGTGAACGACGCCAACGAAGCCTTCACCGAGTCCTACACTCTCTTCGACGTGCGGGTGGGCGCGGAACGGCTCCAGGTGGGCAACGTGGACTTCTCGCCCTTCGCGGGCATCCGCAACATCACCGACGAGCTGTACTCGGCGTCGGTCGCGGTGAACGCCGTCGGCGACCGGTTCTACGAGCCGGGCCCCGGCCGGACCTTCTACGTGGGTCTCTCCACGGGGATCGCCAGCCGCTGAGCCACGGCGTCGGATCCGGCGACGGCTGCTCGGGATCATCCGATCCTGGAAGCACGTTGAGGCAGCCCGGTCGCGGTGGAGACGCCGTGAGCTGATGCCTTCGCCCATCGACGCGGTCGTCGTCGGAGCCGGGCCCAACGGCCTGTCGGCGGCCATCGAGCTGGCCCGGTCGGGACTCGAGGTGCGGGTTCTTGAGGGGGCGCAGGCTGTGGGCGGCGGAGCCCGAACCGAGGAGTCGACCCTCCCGGGCTTCGCCCACGACCTCTGCTCCGCCGTCCACCCGCTGGCGGTGGGGTCTCCCTTCCTGTCGAGCCTCCCCCTGGAGACGCATGGGCTGGAGTGGGTCCACTCCCCGTCGCCCCTCGCCCACCCGCTGGACGACGGTCGGGCGATTCTCCTGGGCCGGGACCGGCTGAAGTGTTACGGCGAGGGCCTTGCCGGTGACCCGGATTGGGACTCCCTGGTGGATCCTTTCGTGAACCGCTGGTGGGATCTGGCCCACGACGCGCTGGGCCCCCTGAAGCTCCCGCGCCATCCCGTCCTGATGCTCCGCTTCGCCCTCCGGGGCCTCCGATCGGCGGAAGGATTGGCACGCTCCCGCCTCCGGCGGCCCGAAAGCCGGGCCCTCTTCGCAGGGCTCTCCGCACATTCGGTCCTCCCCCTCGACCGGTCCCCCAGCGGCGCCGTCGGGCTGGTGCTGGGCGTGGCCGGACACGCCGTGGGCTGGCCCGTGCCCCGGGGGGGCGCCGGCTCCATCGCCAGCGCCCTGGCCGGCCACCTCGGCCGCCTGGGCGGAACCATCGAGACGGGACGCCCCGTCACCTCCCTCGACCAGCTTCCCCGGGCCCGCGCCGTCCTCCTGGACCTCACGCCCCGGCAGGTCGTGGCCGTCGCCGGCGATCGGCTCCCGCCCTCGTACCGGGGGGCCCTCGACCGCTATCGCTACGGTCCCGCCGCCTGGAAGGTGGACTGGGCCCTGGACGGACCCATTCCCTGGGCGGCCCCCGAATGCACCCGGGCGATCACCCTGCACCTGGGCGGCTCCAGCGAGGAGATCGCACGGGCCGAGGCGGCTCCCTGGGAGAATGAGGTGTCCGACCGACCCTTCGTCCTCCTGGCCCAGCCCTCCCTCTTCGATCCGACCCGAGCGCCCGAGGGAAAGCACACGGCGTGGGGCTACTGCCACGTGCCCCACGGCTGGGAGGACGCCGGCGTCACCGAGCGCATCGAGAAGCAGGTGGAACGCTACGCTCCCGGGTTCCGGGACCGGATCCTGGCCCGGAGCGTCTGGAGCCCCGCCGACCTGGAGGCCCGTAACCCGAACCTGGTGGGCGGCGACATCGGAGGCGGCGTCCAGGACCTGGGGCAGCTCTTCTTCCGTCCCGTGACGGCTTTCCGGCCCTACCGGACGCCCGTGGAAGGGATCTACCTGTGCTCCTCGTCCACACCTCCCGGGGGTGGCGTCCACGGAATGTGCGGCTACTACGCTGCCCGGACCGCCCTGAGAGACCTCTTCGCCTAGGAGCGTGTCCGCGAAGAGGGACGAGCTTGGTTACACGAGGGCCCCCGTGGCCTTGCGGTGGGCCCTACCACCGGATCCCGGCATCGTCTGTCCCCCGTCCCCCCGCACACCCCGCACACTCCGCTCACCCGGCACACTCCGCTCACCCGGCACACTCCGCTCACCCGGCTCACCCGGCACACCCGGCACACCCGGCACACCGGGCGGCCACCCCGGTAAGAGACGACCCACCGACCCTCTCGTCACCGACAAACCCGAAGGAGCCCCGGAACATGTGGCAAGATTTCCTGAACCTCGTCGACCCGGAGCAGATCACCACGTCGGTGATCACCTATCTCCCGAGCCTCGTCGCCGCCATCGGCGTCTTCGTGGTCTTCTGGGCCATCTCCCGGTTCACCCGGCCTCCCATCCGACGGGCGCTGGATCGGGCCGACTTCAATCCGGCTCTCATCCGGCTGCTCATCGACCAGGTGTACCGCGTGAGCATCCTTCTGGTGGGGCTCGTCATGGCGGCGAGCCAGCTGGGCATCGACGTGGGCGCGGCTCTCGCCGGGCTGGGGGTCGCCGGAATCGCCGTGGGCTTCGCGGCCCGGGACTCCATCGCCAACACGATTGCCGGATTCCTGATCTTCTGGGACAAGCCCTTCACCGGCGGTCACATGGTGGAGACCCAGGGCCAGTACGGCGAGGTCCAGCACATCACCCTGCGAACGACGCGGATCCGCACCCCCAACAACACCTACGTGGTCATCCCCAACCGCCAGATCATCGAGGACGTCCTGGTGAACCACTCCATGTATGGGGAGACCCGGGTCCAGGTCCCGGTGGGGATCGCCTACGAGGAGGGTGTGGCCCGGGCCCGGGAGGTCCTCCTGGATGCCGTGAAGCACGTCGAGGGAGCCGACGACGAACCGGCGCCCGCCGTCGTGGTCAAGGAGCTCGGAGACTCCAGCGTGAATCTCGAGGTGAGGGTGTGGGTTCACGACGCATCCAACGAACGGGCGCTCTTCGTCCGCACCCTGGAAGCGTGCAAGTCGGCCCTGGACGACGCCGGCATCGAGATGCCCTACCCCCACCTCCAGCTCCAGGTGGACGACGTGAAGGAGTCGGTCTGGGAGGGGGCCGCCGGGCTCCGGACCGTGGAGGGCGGATCCGGCGGCTGACGGCGCCGGGTCGGACGGCGGCGTTCCTCGGGCCCCTCACCCGGTGGCGGAATGGGATGGACCTCTGGCGGAGGGGGATCGACGTCGGCCGGTCGAGGCCCGTGACCTCGGACCGGCGCGTGACCTCAGACCGGAATCGCCATGGAGGGCTGCTGCCGTCGGGCGTGGGCCGGCAGGTGATACGCGTTGGTCACGTACTGGAGCATCATCCGCTCGGCGTTGAAGAAAGAGCCGTTCAGGCTGATGGCCGACCGCTGGATGGAGGCGAACTCGTCGGGCCGCTCCCGGTAGAGGGGAAGGATGACCTCCTCGAGCTTACGATAGATGGAGGCGATCTCCGACTCCCGGTCGGACTCCGTCTCCCACTCCTCCCCGATGGACCAGCCGGTCACCCCTTCCACGTGGCCCTCGATCCACCACCCGTCGAGGACGCTCAAGCTGGGCACGCCGTTGATGGCCGCCTTCATTCCGCTGGTCCCGGACGCCTCCTGGGGCTTGCGGGGCGTATTCACCCAGACGTCGACGCCGGCCACCATCCGGGCCGCGAGGGCCATCCCGTAGTCCTCGAGGTAGACCACCGGCACGTCGTCACCGAGCTCCCGCGAGACCTCGTGGACCCGCCGGATCATGGCTTGTCCCCCCTCGTCGGCGGGATGGGCCTTTCCGGCGTAGAGGATCTGGAGCCCCCCGCGCTCCTCGGCCATGCTCCGGAGGCGCTCCGGATCCGAGAGAAGGAGGTCCGCCCGCTTGTACGGCGTGGCCCGTCGGGCGAAGCCGAGGGTAAGGACCTCCGGATTCAGGCGGCGGCCGGTCCGCTCCTCCAACGTGTCCAGGAGGTCCTCCTTGGCGGCCCGGTGGGCGGCGCGGATCTCGTCCAGGGGAATGGACACCGCGTACCGGAGATTGAAGCTCTCGTCCCGCCACTCCGGAACGTGGCGATCGAAAAGCTCCCGGAAGGAAGGAGCCACCCACGTGCGGACGTGGACCCCGTTCGTGATGGAGTCCACCGGGTAATCGGGAAACATGCCCGACGAGATCTGGCGATGGCGCATGGCCACGCCGTTCACGTAGCGGGAGAAGTGGAGGGCCAGGTGGGTCATGTTCAGGACGCCGTCGTGCATCCCCTCGGCTTCCCGAAGGAGCTGCACCGCCTTCCTTCCCAGGATCCGTGACGCCGCCGTCGCCGGAAACTTGTCGTGCCCGGCGGGAACCGGCGTGTGAGTCGTGAAGACGCACTGGCGGCGCACCTCCGCGACGGCATCCTCGGTCACGGGCCCGCCGGACAGAGCCTTCTCCAGGAGGCCGAGGGTCAAGAGCGAGGAGTGGCCCTCGTTCATGTGGTAGGTCCGGATCTCGTCGTGACCCAGGGCCTCGAGCAACCGGAGCCCCCCGATGCCCAGGAGGATCTCCTGGGACAGCCGGTATTCCAGGTCCCCTCCGTACAGGTCGTCGGTGAGGCTTCGATCCTGCTTGGCGTTCTCCGGAAGATCCGCGTCCAGCAGGTAGAGGGGGATCTCGAACCCTCCCCGTCCCCGCACGATCTTTCGCCATGCACGGAGGTGGACCCGTCGACCCTCGATCTCCACTTCGACCCGGGGCTCCATGGGCTCCAGGAGCTCCTCCGGTGACCACTCCACCGGGAGCTCCACCTGCTCGCCGTCGGGCTTCAGCTTCTGCCGGAAGTAGCCCTCCCGATGGAGTAGGGAGACCGCGACCATGGGAACGCCCAGATCCGCCGCCGCCTTCAGCGTGTCGCCGGCGAGCACCCCGAGCCCCCCCGAATAGGTGGGCATGCGGGATTCGAGGCCCACTTCCATCGAAAGGTAGGCCACCAGGGGGTTCACCTCGCCCTCGTTGACCGGAGGAGGGGCCTTCGCCAGGGCCACCGCGGACCCTCCGGGATTCCCGGATCCCGGGCGACCACCGTTTCCGGCCCACTCTCCGGACCGGTCCCCGTCTGCGTGTCTCGGCGATGCGCTCATATCATTCCGGTTCAGCGATTGTCTTCGATCCGTCGGCGTCAGTCGGTCCGCGCCACCGACGCGTCGCACAGGGCCGGGGTGGACCGCACCACCAGGGCATTGGCCACCGCTCGCTCCTCTCCGTCTTCCGACGGGCGGCTCACGGGGCGTACCCCCAGTACCATGACCGAAGATCCGCCCCCGTCCAGGTTCAAGGCCCGCTCGGCTCCCACCGCGGCCAGCAGTTCGGTGAGCTCAGCAAGGGTCATGCCGGCAGAGCGGGGGCCCAGGCGGCCCTCCACGACCACGATCCACAGCCGCGCCGGGTTTCGGGCGAATCCCACCGCCGTCCGGGGGTGGCGCACGCCGGCGAAGGAGGTGCGGGGATCCGCACCGAGCTCGCCCAACGGCTCTCCGCGCCGGAGGAGCTCGGGATAGCCTCCGACGAGCACTTCGGGATCGTGGGGCGCCGACTCCATGACCAGGACCCCGTCGACGATCTCGGCGACACCGATCCGGGGGCCCGTCAGGGCCGACCAGGAAAAAGCCGGCCTTCGCTGCGACGCCCGGAGGCCCCGCGTCGACAGCTCCGGCCCCCGGGGCAACCCCTCCGGAGTGAAGAAATCCCCGTTGACCCCCGCCACGGCACCCTCCGGGGCGAGCCCGACCAGGCGGGAGACGGGAGCGCGGGCTTCGTCGGTGCCCGGATCGCCCGGGGCCCGCACCACGGCGAACCCCACCCTGCACGATGTCAGATCCGCCTCCAGGACGTGAACCGCCCATGGACCCTTTCCGGACCAGACGTAGCGGTAGGTGACACCGGGGGCGACCCGGACCGTCCGGGCCGTGTCGGGACTCAGGAGGTCGGATACCCTCTCCGGGACGGGCTCCCCGAGGGCCTTCGGACGATCCGTGGGCTCGCACGCCCCGAGGAGGAGGAGAAGTCCCAGCGCAACGAAGCGACACACGGGTGCGACGCCCGAGAGTCCGACGCGAGAGAGCGCCCCGAGGGATGGCCGCACCGGGTCGCTCCTAGCCGCCCCGGATCCGCTGGGTGAGAGCCGGCACCCGCCCCATGAGCCGGGCGTACAGGGCCAGCTGACCCCGGTGGTACATCTCGTGGGCGACCCCGTGGTGGAACCAGGCCAGTCGCGTCCCCCTCTGTCCGTCGAACCGACGGATGAACTGAAGCATCTCCAGCTCGCCGGCCGCCCGAACCCGGGCCGCACCGTCGGCGAACCGCATCCGAAGCAGGTCCCGGAGCTCCACGGGATCCGGATCCTCCGCCAGATGGGAAGCGTGCTCCTCCATGTGCTCCATGAAGGATTGCCGGGGAAAATCTCCGCCGGGACGGGTCAGCTCCCCCACCATCATCTCCGCCGACTCCAGGATGTGGCGTACGAGCTCGACCACGCTCCGGGACTCGTCGTGGGGCCGGAAGTCGTAGCGCTCGTCGGGAATCCCCGCCGCCTCTTCGAGGACCCCCCTGCGGACGTCCTCCCAGGCCTCGAGAGCCTCTTCGAGCAGGTTGGTGTACGGCTCGTCCGACATGGTCTACCCCTTCCTCCTCCCTGCACGCTTTACGCTCTTCTTACCCGGCGGAACATCGGGCACTCCCGGGCATGGCCCCGACCCCGGGGATCCCCTATACTGCCAGGTCCATGCATTCCTGGCGAGTCCCATCGTCCCTCACCG
>JBKHJU010000049.1:0-8315 GCA_046537985.1 Longimicrobiales bacterium | reverse complement strand
GGCGTCACCCCGGTAGACGTAGCCGCCGGTGACGGCGAGGCGGCTCCCGGTCGGAGGATATTCCCAGACGGGATCGACGAAGTCCCCGGGATCCAACTGATCGCACGCCGGGGACGACGATCCGGGCGAGGAGGGGAGGTCGTCGTAGTCGTGGGCCCCCTCCCGGCAGTCCCACCCGTAGTTTCCGCCCAGCTCGACCACGTCGATCTCCTCCCAGGAGCTCTGACCGACGTCACCCACCCAGATCTCGCCGGTGGCGGCATCCACGCTGAGCCGCCACGGATTGCGAAAGCCGTAGGCGAAGATCTCGTCCCTCCGGTCGTCACCGACTCCCGTGAAGGGATTTCCGTCGGGGGCCTGGTAGAAGGGGGCCGAGTCCAGGACTTCGAGGCGGAGGACCGAGCCCAGGAGGTTGGTGGGATCCTGGGCGTTGTCCTGATTGTCTCCCGATCCCCCTCCGTCGCCCAGGGCAAGGAAGAGGAATCCCGAGTCGTCGAAGGCGAGACCGCCCCCGTTGTGGTTCGTGTTCCATTGGGGCACTTCCAGGAGGACCTCCTCGGTCGCCGGATCCGCGACTCCGTCGCCTCCGTTCCCCCCGTTTCCGCCGTTCGGTTCTGCGGGCCCGTCGCCGCCGCAGGCGACGAGGACAGCCAGGCCCCAAGCGGCGAGCGAGAAGCCTGGAGGGCTGTCGAGAGAGGCGGCCGGACGACGGGGGTGTGGTCCGGAAAGTGGCGACGGCGCGTGCCCGGGCATGGCTTCCGTCCTTCGGGAGAGTGTGTGGTTGGCTGTTCTAGCTTAGCCCCGCCCGCACCTTCGCCGACACCCACTCGGCCACCACCACGGTAGCCAGGATCACCAGGAGCACCACGCTCACCCGTGACCACGCCAGGGCGTCGATGGACGACTGGAGGGCCAGGCCGAGTCCGCCGGCCCCTACGATGCCGAGGATCGTGGCTTCCCGGATGTTGATCTCCCACCGATAGACGCTCACCCCGGCCACGGTCGGGAGGATCTGGGGCACCAGACCGTACACCAGGGCCTGGGCCCGACCGGCGCCGGTGGTCGTCATGGCGGTCACCGGAAGCTCGGGGGCTTCCTCGATCGCCTCGTAGACGAGCTTTCCCACGAATCCGACGGAGCGCAGGGCGATGGCCAGGATTCCCGCGGTCAGGCCCGGGCCCAGCAGGACGACCAGGATCAGGGCCCAGATGATGGAGTTCACCGACCGGGACGTGACGAGCAGGAGGAGGGCCCAGGGCCGCACCAGGAGGCGGGAGGGCGTCGTCGTGCTTGCGGCCAGGAACGCCACCGGCAGCGCGATCACGATGCCGAGGGCCGTGCCCAGGGTGGCGATGTGCAGGGTGTCGATCAGGGGCTCGACGAGCGCCCGGGCGTAAGGTGCCTCCGGCGGAGACATACGGCCGAGGAGATCTCGCATCTGGATCCCGGAATCCAGTACGAAGGGCCAGGTCGTGTCCGCCGAGATGCGGGCCCACGCCGTCACGAATGCGACGGCGACCACGAAAGCGATCCCGAATCGGACCCACTGCTCCGGAGCCGTGCGGCGTCGCCAGGTCGGTGCGCCGTCTGAAGTCGAGACGGGCATCAGCGTCGCCCCTTCACATCAGCCTCTTCCGAAGGCGAGTCGACATGACCTCGGCGGTGAAGACCAGGGCGATGATCAGGACGAGGATGGCCGAGACCGATTCGAATTCGTAACGGCTGAACGCCGTGGTCAGGGTCGCGCCGATCCCTCCGGCTCCCACCAGCCCGATGATCGCCGACTCGCGAAAGTTGATGTCCAGCCGGTAGAGGGCGAGCCCCAGAATCCGGGGCATGACCTGGGGAAGGACACCGAAGACGACCCGGCTCGGCCAGGCTGCCCCGGCAGTGGTCAGCGCTTCCACGGGTCGCGAATCCATCTCCTCGACGGCTTCGGCGAGGAGCTTTCCGAGGAATCCCACGGTGGCCACCACGAGGGTCGTCACCCCGGCGAAGGGCCCGAAGCCGAACATGGCCACGAAGAGGATGGCCAGGATGATCTCGTGGAAGGCGCGAAAGAGAGCCAGGACACCGCGGCAGGCCCCGTAGATCGGGGCGGGAGTCAGGTTCCTGGCCGCCCCGAGCCCGACGGGAATCGAGACGACGAGGCCGACGACCGTGGCCGCCAGGGTCATGGCCAGGCTCTCCACGAGGCCCGCCCGGATGTCGGTCCAGCGCGTGGTGAAATCGGGGCGCACGAGTCCCCCGAAGAACTCGCCCGCCCGGTCCAGACCCTCGGCGATTCGGGCCAGGTCCACATCGACGGTCAGGAGGACGATTCCTCCGTATGTGACGATGGCGGCCACCAGGAGGCGGCGGGCCGGGCGGCTTTCGATTCGTGGTGGTGGGCGCCAGTCGCCGGCCGCCGTTCCCTCACCTGCGGCTACCGACATGGACTCTCCGCGGCCCGGAACCGGCGGATCATCGATCGCTTTCGTCGCTCAGGCATTCGGGGGAATCTCGCCGGGGCCCGGAAGAAGGTCCGATTCCGGGCCCGATTCCGATACGGCCTCACCGTGAGCCCGGGTGTGGGAGCCCACGGCCTCTGCTCCGTAGACGGTCCGGAGCACGTCGTCGTCGAGCTCCCCGGGGGATCCGTCGAAGACGATCTTTCCTTCGTGCAGCCCCAGGATCCGCGGGCAGAAGCGGCGGGCCAGGGGCACGTCGTGGAGGTTGATGATGGCGGCGAGGGAGCGCTCGTCGCAGATCTCGAGGATGAGGGACATGACCCGGGCCGCCGCGGCGGGATCGAGGCTCGCCGTGGGCTCGTCCACGAGGAGGACCCGGGGGTGCTGGATCAGGGCCCGGGCGATTCCCACCCGCTGCTTCTGGCCGCCGGAGAGCGCGTCGCAGCGTCGATCCTCGAAGCCGTCGAGGCCGACACGCTCGAGGAGGGAGAGGGCTTCCTGGACGTCGGCCGAATCGAAGCGGCGGCGGAGGCTCCGCCAGAAGCCGGTTCGGCCGAGGGTGCCGGCGAGGACGTTCTCCATGACCACCAGGCGCTCCACCAGGGCGTGGTCCTGGAAGATCATTCCCATGCGACTCCGGGCCCGACGGAGCTCTGGACCCCTCAGCTCGGTGACGTCCCGACCGTCGAGGAGGATGCGCCCGGAGGTGGGCTCGACGAGGCGCTGGACGGCCCGGAGGAGGGTGCTCTTCCCGGCGCCGGAGGGCCCGATGAGCCCCACGACCTCTCCCGCCCCGAGCTCGAGGGAGACTCCGCGGATGACGGGGGCGGCGCCGTCGTAACCCACTACCACGTCCTCGAGCTTCAGAAGGGGCCCCGGATCGGTCCTGTCGGTCATGCGCCGTTCTTCCTGGACCGTCGCCTCCCGGCGTGGCGACCGGCTCCACGAACGGAGCCCGCTCCCGGGCCCGGCTTCATCGGCATCGCCACTCGACTCCGGAGGCCTGGTCGATGCGCCGGATGACGCTCCAGTGCTCTTCGTAGGTGATGGGGACGAAGCGGGCCTCGGGGGCGAACTCGGCGGCCAGGGCGCTCCCTTCCCACGCGAAGGTCCGGAAGCTCCGGCGCACCCTGTCGGCCAGCTCGGGGTCGAGACGATTGGAGACGCCGTAGGCGGTGGTGGGAAAGGTCTCGGAGCGGTAGAGGACCCGGAGGTCGTCCGGATCGCCGACGCCCCGGGCCAGCACCTGGTCGATGACGATGTTGGCCACGGCGGCCGCCTCGTAGTCCCCGTGGAGCACTCCCAGCACCGAGTTGTCGTGGCGCCCGGAGAACGTCGCCTCGAAGTCCCGACCCGGAAGGAGGTCGAACTCCTCCTCCAGAAGAACGGAGGGGGCCTTGTAGCCGCTGTTGGAGGTGGGCGAGGTGAACGCCAGGGTCCGGTCCCGGAGATCCTCCACCGTCCGGATGTCGCCGTCTGCGTGGGCGAGGATCTCCATCTCGTAACCGTAGCTTCCGTCCTCCCGGGCCATCATGGTCATGGGGACGAAGCCCGCGCAGCTCACCGCCAGGGGAACGCTCCCCGTGTTGAACCCCGCCACGTGGAGGCGCCCGGCCCGCATGGCCTCGATCTGGGCCGCGTTGGACTGGACGGGAAAGAACCGGACCGCTCGGCCCACCGTGGCCTCCATGTGGTCGAGGAAGTCGACCCACACCTCGCGGAACTGGGCCGGATCCTCCACGGGCGTGTAGGCGAAGATGAGGGTGGACGGGTCGAGGATCAGCCCCGGGTCGTCCGGCGTGTCGGCGACCAGGTCGCCGTCCCGGTCGCAGTAGCGAGGGTCCAGGTGGCCGTGGGGGCAGTCCCCCTCCAGGGGAGGACCGCAGGCAACGGCCGCGAGAGACAGGAGTGGCAGGAGGAAGCCCACGCCGAAAGGCGTTCGACGCGTGGATCTTCGGCCGTGCCTCCCTGCCGCCTCGTCTCGGGATTCGGTCGTCACGTCTTGCCCGCGCCGGGGTACGTGGATCGGAGGTCGGCGGCCGGATCCGGCGCCGCCGGCAGCGAGGACAGCGTACCCTGGACCGTTCCTCGTCGCAACGAACTCGACGGTCGTGGAGATCGGTGATTTCCGGTACGAATTCCCGGTACCGGCTCCTCTGCTACAATCCCCGCAACATGTACAGTCTCCGCAACATGATCGAAAGATGAACCCTGGATCCCCGTTCCGGGACCGGACCCTCTGGATGGATGCGGACGCCGCCCCCCGGGACGTGAAGGAGATCGTCTTCCGGGCCGCCCTCCGGGTCGAGCTCCGCACGGTCCTCGTGGCCAACCAGCGGATGTCCACGCCGCTGAACAACCCGCACGTGACCGCAGTCGTGGTATCCGGAGGGCCGGACGTGGCCGACGACTACATCGTGGAGCACGCCTCGGAAGGAGACCTGGCCGTGACGGCCGACATCCCCCTCGCCGCCGCCCTGGTGGAGAAGGGGCTCGTCGTCCTGGATCCCCGGGGGGATCGCTACAGCGAGGAGAACGTTCGAGAGCGTCTCTCGGTCCGGGACTTCATGGCCTCCCTC
The DNA here is from genome assembly GCA_046537985.1 of Longimicrobiales bacterium. Classification (GTDB taxonomy): domain Bacteria; phylum Gemmatimonadota; class Gemmatimonadetes; order Longimicrobiales; family Gaopeijiaceae; genus JBKHJU01. The sequence goes on along the minus strand of JBKHJU010000049.1, from coordinate 3,286 downwards.
CGGGACTCCGGCGTAGATACGGGCGGCCCGAAGCCTTACGGCGCAGCGGACAAGCGAGCCTTCGCCAACGCCCTGGATCGAACCCTGACGGCCATCGGCGGAGGAGGTTGACCGCGGCCGTCCCTCCCGCCGCTACTTCTCCATCCGCCCGATGGCCTACCGGTCCGCCGGGCTCAACGCCAGGAGCACGTTCCCCGGCATCTGGGAGAACATTCCGTAGCCCGATGCGACGAAGACGTGGCCGGCGCCGGCGGCGACGTTGTGGGAGTCGATGGATCCGCCCCGGGCCTCCACGCCGTTCAGGGTCTGGAAGGGCCGGGCGGTGTCGAATTGCAGGAGGATCTCGCCGCTCTCGGCGTCGAAGACGTGGAGTCGGCCGTCGAGCCCTCCGGCGATCACCGTTCCGTCGACGACCAACGGAGTGGCCGAGAGCCCGATGCGGGTCCGGCACGCGGACACCCGGTCGGCCCGGTCGCCCGAGCAGTCGGGCTCGATCCGGTGTTCCCACACCGGCTCGCCCGTGGCGATGTCGAATGCGTACATGCCGGGCACGGGGTTCTCCGAGACCGCGTCGCTGATGGGAAGGAAGACCCGCTCCCCGTCGATGGCGATGCCCCAGTGGTTCCCGCCCAGCATCCCACCCTCACCCACTCGCTGCTGCCACACCACCGAGCCGTCTTCCGGATTCAGGGCCCAGAGATGCCCCGACTTCTGGCCGGCCAGGAGGAGGTCGCTACCGTCCGGTAGGCCGGCGAGTATGGGCGCGCCCCCGAAGTCCCAGTCCCGCCGGATGCTGTCCTCGGGATCCGGGCAGTTGGGGCCGTTGTCGGTGCAGGCGAAGCTCCACACGTCGTTGGCCGTGGCCTGGAAGACCCAGAGCTCCTTTCCGGTCTCCATGTCGAGGGCGATGATGGCGTCGCTCGTCCCGGTGGCGGGGAGCGAGGTGTTCTCCCCCGTCGCCACGTAGACCCGGCCCCGCTCCGAATCGATGGTGGGGGTGGCCCAGATGGGTGCGCCCGAGGGGCCCCGGAGCCGGACGCCGAGGGAGTTCACCTCTCCGGTGTAGTCGGCCTCCTCCATGGTCACGTACTCCCAGAGTCGCTCCCCGGTGGCGGCGTCGAGTGCCGCCACGGCCCCCCGTCCCACGCAGCACTCGAATCGGGGGTTCGCCCCGGCCACGACCCCCGAGGCCGAGAGGGGCACGATCACCTTACCGTCGTGGACCACCACCGACCCCGTGATGATTCCGCTGTCCTCGTCGACCCGGCCGTTCACCACCCAGATGGGCTCACCGGTCCGGGCGTCGACGGCGTGGACCCGGGCCCGGGCGTCACCGAAGAAGAGGGCCTGGCGTCCGGATCCGTCGACCTCTCCCAGGGTGACGGAGGAGCGGAGGGGCGCGGGAGATTCGTACACCCACCTCACGCATCCCGTCTCGGCGTCCAGGGCCAGGAGTCGCCCGGTATCCACGGCCGAGTAGAAGACGGTGGAGCCGGCGATGACCGGAGCGGCCCGGGGTGTCGTCACCCCGGGGAGACCGAGAGCCCAGGCCACTTCCAGGTCTTGGAGCTCCTGCGTGGTCAGGCCGGCGGCCTCCGCCGTGATGCGTCGCGGCGAGGTGATGTCGATCCCGACGGTCCTCATGGCTACCGGTCCGTCGAGATCCACCGGACGGGGCTCGTTGGTGCATCGGATGTCGTCGATCCAGGCCTCGTGCTCGATCTCCTCGGCCGCCAGGTACTCGACGACCCGGGCTCGCTGCTCGTCCGTGAGTGAAGATCCCTGAACGGACATCACGCCTTCGGTGAGGGCGTACTCGAGATCCCCGGCCGTCATGGATTGCAGGACGGACAGGGCGGGAGCCCGCTCCACCGCGCCATCGTGACAGACGGCGCAGCTCTGCTCGTAGATGGCCTGACCGGAGGCGGACTCCTCGGCCGAAGCGGTGGGCGACGGGGTCCGATCCCGGGCAGAATCCTGCCCGAGCGCCGATGCGGCGAGGACCATGCTCGCGCCGAGAGCCACGAGCGCCGCGACGACGGGAGACCGGAAGTTCATCGGGCCGCAGCCTCCGGCGAAGGGGGTCGTATCGGGGGCCCGTCACCTGCTCAGGGAGCCCTGGCGCAGATCCGGGGACCAGCCCTTGGAAGTGGAGTCCTGAAGGTAGGGTCCGCGGAGGTGGGATTCCAGAAGCGTCCGCAATACGGTCGCCTACCAGCCGCACGCCTCCCGCAGCGGCCCGACCTCCTCGGAGAGGCCGGTGAGGTCGAAGACGGCCGTGACCGGCATCCGTTTGTAGAGATTGGTGCTGGCGGTCAGGGAGTCGGCTTCCGTCAGGCGCTGGATGAAGATCGCCGCCGAGTCCCGGGGAAAGACCGTGGCGTCCTCGTTCTGGTTGGTCCAGGTGCGACGCACCGGATTCGCGTCTCCGATCTGCGTCGTCACGTCGTTGTCGCTTCCCTCGGGGTCCTCGTACCAGACGATGACCACCTCGCTCTCGCCGTCGACGCAGCGCAGGTGGAGGGTCGGCGCGATGCCTGTGGAGTTCACCCCTCGGGAGGCCTCCCGGGCCAGCTCGACTTCCGCGGCGCCGGCCCCGGCGTCGGAGCCTTCGACCAGCAGCCAGCTCGAAGCCGTGGGCTGGGGTCGGGCGTCGTCCCCGGTGGGAGCGGACGCGGCTTCGGCCTCCCGGGGCGAGCCGGACCCGTCTTCATCGCCTCCGTCCGCCGTGCCTCCTTCCGAGCATCCCCAGAGGAAGAGCGTGAAGAGGACTGCGAGGAACGGCCACCTTCCGATACCCGTCCCGGACCACCTTCTCGACATCGACGGCTCCTCCGTTCTCGACGATACCTCACCTCACCCGACCATGATATCCGGCCTCGCCCGACCAGGGGGAGTCCCGAGCCTCCTGGATGCGGGCCCGAGCCGATTCGGTACCGGCTTCGGTCGCGGAACGCGACATGCGTTGCGGAACACCGCCTTTTCTTACCGAATCGAGTCCCTCGGGATCCGTCTCCTTCGACTCACCCTCGCACCTCCGAGAAGAACCGTCCCACGTCTTCGCTCCAGATCTCCGGCTGCTCCAGGGCCGGGAAGTGGCCGCCCCGGTCGGGCTCCGTGTAGCGGACTACGTTGTACGTCCGCTCCACGACCTCCACGGGCGGCGCCCACGGCTCGGCGGGGAAGCGGGCGTAGCCCGTGGGGACCTCCACCCGGCCTCCCACGCGGCGGTCGCTCACCGGGTTGGAGGTCTCGTAGTAGATGCGGGCCGCGGACAGGATCCGTC
>JBKHJU010000048.1:0-8344 GCA_046537985.1 Longimicrobiales bacterium | reverse complement strand
GGATGGCTTCTTCCAGGCGGGGCGAATAGGCCACCCAGGTGTCGAGGGAGGCCACCCGACGCACGGGGGCGTCGAGCCAGGCGAAGAGCTCGTCGGAGATCCGGGCGGCGATCTCGGCACCGAATCCGAAGGAGCGGGCGTCCTCGTGGACGACCAGGGCCCGGTTCGTCTTCCGCACGGAGTCGGCCACCGTGTCCATGTCCAGCGGGCTGATGGTCCGGAGGTCGATGACCTCGACAGAGACCCCCTTCTCCTTCTCCAGGGCCTTCACGGCGTCCAGGCTCCGCTTCACCAGGGCCCCGCACGTCACGAGGGTCACATCCGATCCCTCGCGGATCACCTTCGCCTTTCCGAAGGGGATCATGAAGTCCTTCCCCGGATAGCGCCCCTTGTTGTAGACCTGGCGGTAGAGGTGCTTGTGCTCCAGGAACAGCACCGGGTCGTCGCAGCGGATGGCGGTGCGCAGGAGGCCGATGGCGTCCTCCGCCGTCGCGGGCAGCACCACTCGCAGGCCCGGACTGTGGGCGAAGATCGAGGCCCCGGTCTGGGAGTGGTAGATGGAGCCTCCCCTCAGATAGCCGCCGTAGGTGGCCCGGATGACCATTGAGGCCGACCAGGCTCCGGCCGAGCGGTAGCGCATCGTGGCCACCTCGTTCCGGATCTGGTGGAAGGCGGGCCAGATGTAGTCGAAGAACTGGATCTCAACGACGGGCTTGAATCCTCGCAGGGCGAGCCCGACGGCTCGGCCCACGATGTTGGCCTCGGCGAGCGGGGTGTTGAAGACGCGGTGACCGCCGAATTGCCGTTGGAGGCCCGCCGTCACCTTGAAGACGCCGCCCTTGCCCTTCACCTGGTCGATGATCTCCTCCCGGGAGACGTCGGCCACGTCCTCACCGAAGACGAGGACTCGGGGATCGTGCTCCAGCTCGTCCCGGAGGCAGGCGTTGAGGAGGTCCACCATCGTGGTGGGCTCGGCCTCCTCCGGGTAGTCGGGAGATTCCTCGGTGTCGAATTCGGCACTCGTCGGCGCCCGCTCCGTGGCATACAGGTGGTCCGTCGCGGTGTCGGGCTCCGGCTGGGGATGGCTCGCAGCCTCCTCGGCGGCGTTCGCCACCGTCTCCTCCACCTCGGCCTCCAGAGTCGAGAGCTCTTCCTCCGACGCGAAGCCCTCGTCGAGGATCAGCCGGCGCGTACGGGCGAGCGGATCCCGCTCCGCCTCCGCCTCTCGCTCGGCATCGGTCTTGTAGAGCCGCTCGTCGTCGGACATGGAGTGGGAGTAGAGCCGCACGACGTGGGCATGCAGGAGCGCCGGTCCCCGGCCTTCCCGGGCGTAGCGGACCGCCTCCCCCGCCGCCTCCCACGATTCCCGGAGGTCGGTCCCGTCATACTCCCGGATGAGCAGGTTCGGAAAGCTCCGCACGAGCCGCGAGATGCTCCCTCCGGGGGTCTGGACCTCCACCGGCACCGAGATGGCGTACTGGTTGTCCTCGACGAGGAATACCACGGGGAGCCGAAGGTTGCACGCCGTGTTCAACGCCTCCCAGAACTCTCCCTCGGAGGTTGTCCCGTCCCCTCCGCAGACCAGGACCACGGCGTCTTCGTGGTATTCACCGATTCGATCCCTGGCCTCGTGCAAGAGCTTCATCCTGTGGCCGGCTTCCGCTGCCCCGACGGCCTGCAGGAACTGGGTTCCGGTGGGTGAGGAGGGAGTCGGGATGTTCAGGTCCACGCTGGACCAGTGGGACGGCATCTGCCGCCCCCCGCTGTGGGGATCGTCGTGGGCCCCGACGGCCTGCAGGAAGTGTTCGCCGGGAGTCTGGCCCAGGGCGAGGCTCAGGGCCCGGTCCCGGTAGTAGAGGAAGAACCAATCGTAGCCGGGGCGGAGGTGGGCGGCCGCGGCGACCTGGGCCGCCTCGTGACCGGCTCCCGAGACCTGAAAGAAGATCCGGTTCTGCTGCTTCATCCGGATCTCCCGGTCGTCCACCCGCCGGGCCGTGAGCATGGTCCGGTACAGCTCGAGGATGTCTTCGGAGGAGAGCTCGGATACGTCGTCTCTCGTGCCGGTCTCCTCGACGCTCGTCGCCATCGACCCTCCAGCTAGTTCTGTTCTCGTCCGGAACCCCGGACCGCCCGTCGGAACGTCGTCCGTGACGACCCGGGGATGAAAATAGGCCGGGCCGGGACAGCCTGCTACCTCATCCTCGGCTCTCGGCCAGGAGCCTGTCGATGTCCTCCGGGTCCGTCATCGGCTCGCGGCAGGCGTAGTTGCGACAGACGTACACCGTGGTCGTGCCGTCGCGCATGTCTCGTCCCCGGAGGAGCGGGAACTCGTCGGGGAGATCCCACTCGAAGTGGGGCGTCCCTGCCGGACCTCCTTCGTCCTCGGCGGCCCCGGGCTTCGGAGGAGCCTCGGGCTCGGCCCGGTCCACGTCCGGCTCGGTCCCCACCACCACCCGGTTCGGCAGATACCGTTCGTGGACGATCCGGAGGATCTCGTCGGTGGCGTCGGTGTCGCGGTGCCCCACGACCGCCACCTCCACCGGGTCCGAAAGATGGAAGTCGAGGCATCCCAGCAAGGTCCCGAAGGCGGTGGCGTGTCGCCGGACCGTGCCGAGGTCGCGGGAAAGGACGATCCGGGTCACCCGCCGCAGCTCCGGGTCGTCCAGGACGATCCCCATCCGGAGGAGGAGCTCCGCGGCCAGGGAGGTGCCCGAGGGCGACGGGTTGTCCATGGCATCCCGGGGGCGCACGACCAGCTCCTCGCCGTCTTCGGGAGTGTCGAAGAAGAGCTCGGACTCCCCGTCCCAGAAGAGCTCCACCACCTTCCGCGTGCACCATGCGGCCTCGTAGAGCCAGCGGGGCTCGAGGGTCACCTCGTGGAGGGTGAGAAGGGCGTTGCCGAGGGCGGCGTAGTCCTCCAGGAAACCCGGGACCCGGGCCCGGCCGTCCTTCCAGGTATGGAAGAGGCGACCATTCTCCCGCATGCGATCCAGGATGAAGTCGGCGCCCTTCCGTGCCGCCTCCGTGTAGTCCGGACGGCCGAGGGCCGCTCCGGCTTCGGCCAGGGCGCGAAGGACCAGGCCGTTCCAGCCGGTCAGAACCTTTTCGTCCCGGAGGGGCGGTTCCCGTTCGCGGCGGCGTTCCAGGAGCTTCTCCCGGGCCCGGGTCAGGCGCTCGGCGAGCTCCTCTCGGCTGAGGCCCGCCTCCTCGGCGACCTCGTTCAGCCCCCGTGGCAGGTGCAGGATACTCCTACCCTCCCAGTTTCCTTCCGGGGTCACCGCGTATGCCTTCCGGAAGAGCTCGGCGACCCGGTCGGCCCCGGGCGCGTCGGCGAGCACCGCGTCCACCTCGTCGGCCGTCCACACGTAGTAGCGGCCCTCTTCTCCCTCGCTGTCGGCGTCCCGGGCCGCGTAGAAGCCCCCTTCCTCGGAGCGCATGTCCTCCACGAGGTAGTCGAGCGTTTCCTCCGCTACGGCCCGGGACCGTTCGCTACGGGTGATCTGGTGGTGGTGCAGATACACCCTCGCCAGGAGTGCGTTGTCGTACAGCATCTTCTCGAAGTGGGGGACGAGCCACCGACCGTCCACGGTGTAGCGATGGAATCCGCCGCCGAGGTGGTCCCGGATCCCTCCCCGGGCCATCGCCCGAAGGGACTTCGTGACCATGTCCAGGGCCCGCGGATCCTCCGCGTGGCGCCGGAGGAGGAAGTCGAGGAGCGGCGCCTGGGGAAACTTGGGCGCTCGCCCGAACCCTCCGTTGCTCTCGTCGAAGCGGGAGGAGGCCGAGCGAACCGCTTCCGTCAGGATCTCCGCTCCGATCCGATCCAGCTCGGCTTCCTCGTCGTTCCGGTCCTCTCCCCCGGCGGTGGTGGCCCGTCTCAGGGCGCCGACCAGCTTCTCGGCGGCCTCCCGGACCTCGTCCGGCCGGTCCCGGTAAGCCGATGCGGTGGCGTCCAGCACCTGCCGGAAGGAGGGCATGCCCTGACGGGGCTCGGGAGGAAAGTAGGTGCCGCCGTAGAAGGGGACTCCTTCCGGCGTCAGGAAGACGGTCAGGGGCCATCCTCCGCTTCCCGTCATGGATTGGACGGCGGTCATGTAGACCGAGTCCAGGTCGGGTCGCTCCTCCCGGTCCACCTTCACGTTGACGAAGTGCCGGTTCATGACCTCGGCCACCCCGGGGTCCTCGAAGGACTCCCGTTCCATCACGTGACACCAGTGGCACGCCGAGTATCCGATGGACAGGAGGATGGGTCGATCCTCCTCCCGGGCCCGCTCCAGGGCCTCCTCGCCCCACGGATACCAGTCGACGGGGTTGTCCTCGTGCTGGAGCAGATAGGGGCTGGTCTCGTCCGCGAGACGGTTCGACACGGGAAGGGCGGGTCGTTACGGACCGACGGTGGGACCGGTGTCGTCCCGATTCCGGGCGGTTCCCACCTCTTCCAGGAGCTCGAGCTCGTCCTCGGCGAAGTCCCGGACCCGATCCTCACCGTCCAGCACGATCCCGTACTTCCCCGGCCGATCGTCCCGTTGCTCCAGGACCATCCCGGTGCGGCCCAGGAGATCCGGGTCCATGGGAAACCGCCCCTTCCGGATCCGGACGCGGCTCCCCTGGACGAATCTCGGGGCGGGAATCATGGGCGACCCCCATCCCGCCGCGCGGGAATCGAGGGGATTCGGCGATGACGGGCGGAGGGGCGGGAGCGTTGTTGGCGCAACATGGAGGGTCTAAGTTGAAATCATGGCATCGTATCTTCGGATCCTCGGAGTTGTACTCCGGAGGCCCGCACTCGTGCCTGGGCTTCTGGCGACTGCGTGGGCGTTCCGCGCCAGGGGCTGGTACCGGAAGTTCCCGTTTCTGCCCGTACCCCCGAGGAGCTACATTCGATGGCGCCTGGAGACGGCGTACGGAGATTCGGAGGTGGTCCCGCCGGCCGACGAAGTGGCGCGCTTCATCCGATGGGCCCGGCAGATGCGCCGGCGCATGTAAGCTCGTGATCTCCGCCGAAGCCCGTCGCCGGAGCGCGAGCAGCTCCGCGATCACGCCCACGATCATGCCCAGCGGCACGACACCGGGAGCCCAGACTTGAGGATCGTCTTCTTCCTTCTCATCGGCCTGGGGGCCGCGCTCTACTTTCCGTCGAGCCGCGAGGTCGTCGTCGATACGACCCAGCCGGTCATCGACCCGGTCCTCCGGTGGTCCACCCGGGGGGAGATGAGGCAGATCACCCGGGATCTCGAGGCCCTGAGTGAGATTCCCCAGCGATTTCCCCTGGACCAGGAGGCCTTCCAGGAGTGGATGGACCGGGAATACGAGGGGGACGCCCGGACCGATCCGTGGGGAGCCTCGTACGAGCTGCGGCTCGGCTCGAGCACGTTCAGCATCGTCTCTCCCGGCCCCGATGGCGAGCTGAACACCGACGACGACGTCTCGGCCGAGGGAGAGCTCCGGACGGACGTTCGACGTCGGCGGTGACGTGAGGCGCCGGCACTGATGTGGAAGGCGGATCGGCCCCGAACCCTCGCCTCCCGCACGGTCCTTTCGGGAGTCCGGGATCGGAGGTCCTCCTGAAGGCGTCTCCGTGACCATGGACCTCACCTCCTGGGTCGAGACGGGTGGTCCCTGGCTCCTCTTCGTCATGACGGCGGCCGAGACGGCCTTCGTTACCGGCCTCGTGGTGCCCGCCAGCGTGGCCACGGCCTTCGGAGCCTTCCTGGCCTCGGAGGGAGTCCTCTCCCTTCCCGTGGTGGCGGCTTTCGCCGCCGCCGGAGCGCTCCTCGGAGACCATCTGGGCTTCTGGCTGGGGCGTCGCTTCGGACCGGGGCTTCTCCGCGGAAATGGACGCTTTCGCTCCCTTGCCCGGCGCCACGAGCCCCGGGCCGCCGCACTCTTCCGGGGTCATCCCGTCTACGCCGTGAGCTTCGCCCGCCTCGTCTCCTTCGTCCGGACCCTGATGCCCATGGCGGCGGGGATGAGCCGCATCTCCTGGGGGCGGTACGTCCTGTACGATCTCCTGGGAGTCGGGGGATGGCTCGTCGGGTACTGTGCTGCCGGATATCTGGCGGGGCGAAGCTGGCGATGGGTCGCCGGAGCCCTGGGCACCGGGTGGGCCGTGCTCTTCGCCGTGGCGGGGGGGGTCTGGTGGCTCGCGGCCCGTCACCGCGGGCTCCGGAAAGGTGGCCCGACCGTGCTGGAGCGCCGGGTCGCCGCCGAGGCTGGCGGGTTCGGGGACCGCCTCGGGCCCACCGAGGTCGCAGGATCCATCGGGGACCAGGAACCCCCGGAGGTCGCCGAATCCGGCGACTCCTCGGAGCTCGGGAGGTCCTGATGCTTCGCGTGGGTCTCACCGGGAGCGTGGCGTCGGGGAAGAGCACCGTGGCCGAGATGTGGCGGGAGGCCGGCGTCCCCGTGGTGAGCGCCGACGATCTCGCCCGAAGGGTCGTGGAGCCGGGCACGGACGGTCTGCGGCGGGTGGTGGAGGAGTTCGGGAAGGAGGTCCTGAACGAGGACGGATCCCTGAACCGGGCCGCCCTCGGGAACCGGGTATTTCGGGACGACGAAGAGCGAGGCCGGCTGGAGGAGATCCTCCACCCGCTCATCGCCGAGCGCCGATCTCGCTTGATGGAGGAGCTCGAACGTGAAGGCGCCTTCCTCGCCGTGGCCGAGATCCCCCTCCTCTACGAGGTCGGGCTCGAGGATGAATTCGACGTCGTGGTGGTCGTGGATGCGCCCTACGATGAGCGCCTCCGGCGGCTGAGGGAGGATCGGGCCCTGGACGAGGACGAGGCCCGCCGCATGATGGAGGCCCAGATGGACGCCACCGAGAAGCGGCGCCGGGCGGACTTCGTGCTGGACAACGGTGGCGCGATGCCGGAGCTGCGCACCGCCGCCACCGCCCTCCTGGCTCAGCTCCGGGCCCGGGCTCGCTCCGAGGTCCGCGAGGAAGGCCGGGACGACGACGCCCAGGCGGCCCGAGAAGGGGAGTCGGTCGAAAGCAACCCCGGGGAGGCCGGAGAGGGCTCGTGAAGAATTCGGCCGCGGACCCGGCTTCCCCCGGACGGATCCGCATCGACCTCCACCTTCACACCCTGGCTTCGCGGGACTGCCTCTCGGACCCCGAGGAGGTCCTGGGGCGGGCTCTCGCCCGGGGGCTGGACCGGATCGCCATCACCGACCACGACCGGATCGGGGCCGCGCTGGAGATGGCTCGACGTTACCCGGACCGGATCATTCCGGGCGAGGAAGTGAAGACGGCCGAGGGGGTGGATGTCATCGGCCTCTACCTGGAAGAGGAGATTCCGAAGGGAACACCGGCCCGGGAGGCCTGCAGGAGGATCCGGGAGCAGGGAGGGATCGTGTACCTTCCCCATCCTTTCGCCCCCGGGAAGGGCGGCTCCGGAGAGCTGGCCGAGTCCCTGGTGGGCCTCCTCGACGTGGTGGAGGTCTTCAACTCCCGGCTCCACCGGGCCACTCTGAATCAGCGGGCCGGGGAGTTCGCTCGCCGCCACGGCTTGCCCGGGGGGGGCGGCTCCGACGCCCACAGTCCGGGAGAGGTGGGCCGGGCGTTCGTGGACGTCCCGGATCACCCCAACGAGCCCCGAGCGCTTCTGGAGGCCCTGGGGTCTGCCCGCATCCACGGTCGGGAATCCCCCCGGTGGGTCCACCTTCACTCGACGTGGGCGAAGGCCCGAAAGCGGCTGCCCGGTGCCGCGTCCCTCGAGTCGTGGAAGGAGGAATCGTCTTCGGATCCGGAAGGGTCGGCCGACAGCCACGGGGAGGCCTTTCGGGAGCCGGATCTGGATTCCCGCATGAACCCATCGGAGGAAGGGACGAGCCCGTGAACGACTTCTCCACCGAGGACCCTCCCCTGGCCCGAGCCGAAGAAGGCGACCGGGTCGATCTGGCCGAGCCCCCGACCGACCTCACACCCTTCGAGTCCGTCAACCTGTCGGTGGAACGGGCGGCCCGGGCCCTGGGGTTGTCCCGGGAGGCGCGGCTGATCCTCAAGACTCCCTTCCGCGAGGTCTCCACCGAGCTTCCTCTCCGGTGTGACGACGGCGAGCTCCGCGTGTTTCGGGCCTACCGGGTCCAACACGACCGGTCCCGGGGGCCCATGAAGGGAGGAATCCGCTATCACCCCGCGGTGGATCTGGACGAGGTCCGGGCCCTGGCCTCCCTCATGACGTGGAAGACGGCGGTGATGGACCTCCCCTTCGGCGGAGCCAAGGGCGGCGTGGACTGCGATCCGCGGGAGCTGACCCCCGGAGACCTGCAGCGTCTGACCCGCCGCTTCACCGAGCGGATGCGGATGTTCATCGGACCGCGACTCGACATCCCGGCGCCCGAC
>JBKHJU010000047.1:0-8384 GCA_046537985.1 Longimicrobiales bacterium | reverse complement strand
CCCCTGAAGAGGACGTCCATGAACTCCCGGTACTCTGTGGGGGTGCCCATGGTGGAGCCCAGGATGGAGAGCTGCTTCCAGAACACCCGCTGCAGCTTGGTGATGGCGTCGCCTCCGGTCGTGGCCCCGTAGGTGACCAGCCGCCCGCCGTACTTCAGGGATTTCAGGCAGTCGTTCCAGACGGCCTCGCCCACCGAGTCCAGGATCAGGTCGACCCCCTCCTTTCCGGTGTCCGCCCTGAGCTCCTCGGCGAAGTCCACTTCCAGGCGGTCGTAGACCACGTGGGCACCGAGCTGTCGGGCTTTCTCCACGCTGTCCGGCCCGCTGGTGACCGCGTAGACCTGGGCTCCGGCGAGCCGCGCGATCTGGACTCCCATGCTCCCCACGCCCCCGGACGCTCCCGTGACGAGGACCCGTTCCCCGGGCCGGAGTCCCCCCCGACCCAGCAGCCCTCGCCACGCCGTCACCCCCACGAGCCCGGCGGCGGCCGCGTCCTCGACGGAAACGTCGTCGGGGAGCTCGACCAGGTTTTCGGCAGGGACGACGGCATACTCGGCGAAGCCTCCCCGGGTGTGCTCACCCAGAAGACGAAGGTGGCGGGAGCCGAATCCGGCCGAGCGCGTCGGGCCGACGGACTCCTCGTAATCCAGCGCCGGATCCACCACGACCCGGGTCCCGGTGGGGACGTGTCCGGCTCCCGGCCCGGTCTCGTCCACGATGCCGGCGAAGTCGGAGCCCCCGATGTGGGGCATGGGAGTCTCGATGGGCAGCCCTCGACGGACCCAGAGGTCCAGGTGATTCATGCTCGCCGCCCCGACCCTGATCCGGACCTCGCCGGGGCCGGGCTCGGGGGTGTCGAATTCTCCGACCTCGATGACTTCCGGACCGCCGTTCTCCTCGAAGATGCCTGCCCTCATGTGTTCAACCTGTCGCCGGAAGGTGGGTCGGAGATGGGGGGATGGAGCGCCGGAACGTGGATCGAACCCCCCGCGGGTGGCCAAGTGTATCAGACCGGAGCGTGGGCGAGCAACATAGGAGCTCGCCCCATCTTTCAGCGACCTTCCGGAGACTTCGACAGGCCGTGGGTGATCGGGTGGAAGACCTCCCGAGGGACGGAACCCTGGGGGGGTACATGGCGGAGCACGAGCGACCCCCTTCCTTCGAGGGGTCCGACGCCCACCCCTACACCGTCTCGGTGGAGGTCGAGCAGATCGGCGACCTCCGCACTCCCTGGGCAGGATACCTGGTCTTTCCCCGGTGGTCGCCGGGAGGTCGGGAGATCGTGGGCCACGTCCAGACCCCACTACTGGCCCGGGGACGGAGCCACGACGTCGTGATCTCTGAAATCGGAGAGCTGACCCTGGCCCGGATCAAAGAGCTTCTGGAGGAAGCCATCGCCCGACGCCGGGAGGGAGAGGCGCCATGATCAGGGAAGGCCTCCTCTCGCTGAGCCGCTCCTCCCTGGCCGAGACCCTGATCAAGGAGACTCCCCTCCGGGCCATGAGCCGCCGCTTCGTTCCGGGAGAAACCGTGGAGGACCTCGTGGAAGCGGCGCGGAAGGCCAACGCCGACGGGCTCAAGGTCACGGTGAACTACCTGGGAGAGGAGGAGCACGACCGGGCGAGCGCCGAGGCGGCCGTGGAGACCTACGTCGGTCTCGTGGACCGGATTCAGCAGGAGGGGCTCGACTCCGGCCTCTCGGTCAAGCCGAGCCACCTCGGAGAGGCCGTCGGACGGGAGTTCCTCCTGGAGAACCTGACCCGCATCCTCCACCGGGCGGGCGAAGCGGACCTCTTCGTCCGCATGGATATGGAGTCGTCGGAGCACGCCGAGACGACCCTCGACGTCTTCGAGGAGCTCTGGAGCCGGGGCCATCGCGGCGTCGGCATCGCCCTCCAGGCGTACCTCCACCGCACGGAAGACGACATCCGGAGGATGAACGAGCTCGGGGCCAGCGTCCGCCTCTGCAAGGGTGCCTACTCGGAGCCGAAGGAGATCGCCTATCAGGGTCGGCAGAAGGTGAAGGAGCGATTTCTCGAATGCATGAAGCTCCTCCTGGCCGAGGGCACCCGGCCCGCCATCGCCACCCACGACGACGAGCTCATCCGGGCCACCTCACGATTCGCCGCCCACAACGGCGTCCACCCCGAGTCCTTCGAGTTTCAGATGCTCCACGGGGTCCGAAGGGACCTTCAGCGGCGCCTCGTCTCCGACGGCTGGCGGGTTCGGGTCTACATCCCCTTCGGAGAGTCGTGGTATCCCTACCTGGCCCGCCGGCTGGCCGAGCGACCGTCGAACATCCTCCTGCTGGCCGGGAGCGTGATCCGGGAATCCCCGTTGGGATTCCTCCTGCCCGACTCAAACGGGAGAGGACGGTGAAGCCCCGGACGACCGACGTGACGAACGAAGCTCGACATGGGCCGGAGGCTCCCGGATCTCCGGAGCCGGATCCGGCGAAGCCCGCCGCTCCCGCCGCCGGCCCGCCCCCCGACGAGGAAGCCGGGCAGCGGCCCGGGACCAAAGCCGGCCACGGGGCCGGCGACGGCCAGGACTTCCTCCGGGTCACCGAGATCTTCCACTCCATCCAGGGAGAGTCCACCTGGGTCGGCTCTCCGTGCACCTTCGTCCGACTCACCGGATGCCCCCTCCGCTGTACCTGGTGTGACACCGAGTACGCCTTCCACGGGGGAGAGCGAAGGAGCCTCGACTCCATCGTGGAAGAGGTGCGGGCGATCGGGACCCCCCTGGTGGAGATCACCGGGGGAGAACCCCTGGTGCACAGCAACGCCTTCAGGCTGGCCGCCCTGCTCCTGGACGAGGGCTTCACCGTCCTGGTGGAGACCTCGGGGGCGATGGACGTGGCACCCCTGGACCCCCGGGTCCACAAGATCATGGACCTCAAGTGCCCGGGGTCCGGCGAGGTGGAGAAGAACCTCTGGTCCAACCTGGGCCGTCTGAGCGGGCGGGACGAGGTGAAGTTCGTCGTCCGGGACCGGAGGGACTACGAGTGGGCCCGGGAGGTCATCCGGGAGCGGAGGTTGGACGACAGGGTCGACCGTGGAACTCTTCGAGCCCTTCTGATCTCCCCGGTCTGGGACGAGCTCGACCTCCAGGAGCTCGCCGGCTGGATCCTGGAAGACGGGTTACCGGTGCGCTTCCAGCTGCAGCTCCACAAGCTCATCTGGAATCCCGGGACGAGGGGCGTGTGAGTCCGGCCGAGGACCCTCGGTTCTGGGTGCTACGGGAGGCCCTTGCCAACTACGCCGCGGATCCCGACGATCCTCCGTTCCGCCCCGGCGAGATCCTCCAGGCCGCCGTCTCGATCGTACTCAGGGGCACCGAGGAGCTGGAGCTCCTCCTCATCAAGCGGGCCCGCATGGAGGGCGATCCGTGGTCGGGGCACATGGCCCTTCCCGGGGGACGTCGGGAAGGAGAGGAGGAGAGCCTGCTGGAAACGGCCATCCGGGAGACCCGGGAAGAGGTGAGCATCTCCCTCTCCGACTCGGGCTCCATACATCTGGGCCGTCTCGACGAGGTGTCACCCCAGAGCACCCGCCTCCCGAGCCTGAGCATCCACCCCTTCGTCTTCGGTGTCGCCGGCGGCACCCGGGGCGAGCCGGACCCCCGCGAGGTCGACCGACTCCACTGGATTCCGGTCGAGTACCTGCGGGATCCGGAGAATCAGGACACGATCCAGATGAAGCTCCACGGCGAGGTGCGGGACTTCCCCTGCTTCCGGGTGGCGGGAGAAGCCGTCTGGGGCCTCACCCACCGCATCCTTTCCCAGTTCCTGGAGGTCTCCCCGGCCCTCCTGGGTCGGTAGGTCGCCGTCGCCTCGGGCGCCACGCGCCCCGCAGAGGCGCCGGCCGCAGCTCGCCCCCGGCGCGATCGCTTCCGACCTCAGTAGTCCGTCCGCTCCACGTGCACGCCCCGCTCCGCCAGGGCGCCGAGGAAGGGATCCACGGGAACGCACTCGTCCGGGGTCCGGACACCGGTCACGTCGATGCGCCCGTCGAGCTGCATGAGGGCCGTGACGGCCAGGGAAAACCCGGTGACCCGCATCATGGCGGTCATCTCCAGCTCGTCGTCGTAGTGGTCCATGAGGTCCCAGCGGATGGTCTTCTCCATCCCGTCCTTCATGCCCCGAACCGAGACCCGGGCCACCACCAGGTCCTTCCGGGACGGATCCCTGAGGCGGGGGCCGGCGAGGTCGACGAAAACGTCCCGGGGCACGATCCGGGCGACCCCCTCGGACCGGCCCTCACCGATCCCCTCGCCCTCGGCCGCCCGGACCTCCACCGGAACCGTGTCCAGAAGCCCGAGGTCCCGGATCGCCCGCATGATGGCGGCGTGTCCGGGATAGCGGAGGGTCTTGTACGACATAGTCCGGATCCGGCCCTCGTGCCGGAGGGGAAGCGTCGAGATTCCTCCACCGGTATAGAAACCCTCGAGCTCGCCGGCGGGCTCGGGAAACTCCAGGATCTCCACCCCGGAGAGGGCCGGCACCCTCTTCAGCTCCCCTTCCTCCAGGACGAGGGCATCGGTGCTGTAATTGTTGAGGACCCCTTCCAGGGAGAAGACGACCCCGTAGTTCAGCGGAGGCTTCGGATGCCGGGGGATGCCTCCCACCCAGATCCGCACCGCCTCGGTCTCGTCCAGGGAGTCGATTCCGGCCTGGGCCAGGATGTTCACCAGCCCGGGTGCCAGACCACAGTCGGGAATCACGCTCACCCCGGCATCCCGGGCCGCCCCGTCCAGCTCCCGTTGCTCCTCCACGATGGCCGTCTCGCCGCCCAGATCGCAGAAGTGGGCCCCGGCCTCCACGGCGAGCCGGGCGGCGACGAGGTTGAACTGGTGGGGAAGTGCGCTGGCCACGGCATCCATCCCCTCCATGGCGTCGGCCAGGGTCCCCTCGTCCCGGGCGTCCAGGGTCCCCGCGGTCAGCCGATCCCCTCGGAAGGGATCGAGGAAGGCCGGGAGCTCGTCGATCTCGACGTCGGCGAGCGTCACGGAGGAAATCTCGGAGCGGCGGCAGAGATCGAATGCCACCGCGCACCCCTGTGCGCCTGCCCCGAGGATCAGAACCTTCATCGTCACGCCTCCTCTCCGCGCCATCGGTGTCTACCTGCGGGAGTCCGTGACCGTGCGGCGGCCCGATCGCCGCACCCGGGCTCCGCCCTCCAGCTTCGAGATCCGAAGGTCCCGGGGACTACGTACCCTCGTCCTCCGCCAGAAGGTCGAACTGGGTGTCCGGGTCGGCGTCCTCGTCGCCCGCTCCGGCGGGGGTGGGCTCGAGCTTCTCCCCGGTCTCGCCCTCGTGGGATCCGCTTCCTTCCGCTCCGTCGGCCCCGCTTCCTTCCGTCTCGGCGCCGTCCGTGGCGCCCACGACGCCCGTGTCGGCATCGGCGTTGTCGTCCCCGCCCTCGCCTCCGTCCATGGACCCGGACAGGGGGTTCTCCTCCCGGCTCTTGTAGGCCCGCGTCACCTCCACCACCCGGTCCTCACCTTCGAGCGTCACCAGGCGGATCCCCTGGGTGCGCCTCCCCTGGACGGGGATCCCGTCGGCCCGGACCCGGTGGACCTTCCCGCTGGCTTCCACCACCATGACTTCGTCCCCGTGGAGAACCTCCAGGGCGGCCACGAGATCGGGGGCGTCGTCCCCAGGGGTGACCAGCGTTCCCAGCCCGCCCCGCTTCTGGAGGGGGAACTCCTCGATCTCGGTGCGCTTTCCCTTCCCGTCCTCGGTCACGGTCAGGAGGGTGGCGGCCCGCCGGACGAGGAGGATGCCCACCACCTGGTCGTCGTCCTTCAGGTCGATGCCCTTCACTCCCTGGGCCGTCCGACCCATGACCGAGATCTCCGCTTCGGGAAAGCGGATGGCCCGACCGTCCCGGGTCAGCAGCATGACCTCGGCGGTCCCGTCCGAAAGGACCACGTCCAGGATCCGATCGCCGCCCTTCGTGCCCGCGGCGATGACTCCGCCGGAGCGGGGATTCGAGAACTCGCCGAGCTCGGTGCGCTTGCAGATCCCTCCCTCGGTCACGAAGAGGAGAGTGCGATCCGGCTCCGCGAGGTCGTCCACGGGCACGAGCGAGACGATGGGGTCGTCCCGGTCGGCCCCCAGGAGTCCATAGAGGGACTGGCCCCGGGAGGCCCGGCTCGACTCGGGCACGTCCAGGACCGGGAGGAAGTGGCACCGTCCCCCCGCCGTGAAGCAGAGGATCCACCCCCGGGTCCGGGCCAGGAAGATCCGCTCCAGATAGTCGTCCTCGTAGCGCTCCATCCCGGCCAGGGCCTTCCCGGTGGTGACCCGGCGCCGGTAGAGGTACATGGGCATCCGCTTCACGTACCCCTCGTGGCTCACGGTCACCACCACGTCCTCGTCGGCCACGGTGTCTTCCAGCGCCGCCTCGTCTTCCTCGGCGTCCCGGAGAATCTGGGTCCGGCGCGGGTCGCCGTACTCCTCCTCCAGCTCCTCGAGCTCGTCGAGCATGACCCGGAGCTGGCGCCCCTCGCTCCCCAGGATCTCCCGAAGCTCCTCGATGCGCTTCTCCAGCCCCTCCAGCCGGGCCCGGAGCTCCTCCTGCTCCAGAGCGGTAAGGCGACCGAGGCGCATGTTGAGGATGGCGTCGGCCTGCACCTCGCTCAGCCCGAACGTGTCCTGAAGGCGCTCGGAGGCCTCCGGCCGGTCCTCCGACGAGCGGATGATCTCGATGACCCGGTCGATGTCGTCGAGAGCGACGATGAGGCCCTGGACCACGTGCCGCTCGCTCTCGGCGTTCTCCAGCTCGTGCTGGGAGCGACGGCGGATGACCTCGAGGCGGTGGTCCCGGAACTTCTCCAGGATCTGCTTGAGGTCGAGCTGCCGGGGCTGGCCCTCGTCGAGGGCGATGACGATGGCGCCGAAGGTGTACTGCAGGTAGGTCTTCTTGAAGAGGACGGCCAGCACCTGATCGGCGTCGGCCCCACGCTTGAGCTCGATGACCACCCGGATCCCGTCCCGGTCCGACTCGTCCCGGAGCTCGGTCACGTCGTCGAGCTTTCCCTTTCGCGACAGGCCGGCGATCTGCTCGATGATCTTGGACTTGTTGACCGTGTAGGGCAGCTCCGTGACCACGAGCTGCTCCTTGCCGTGGCGGAGGGCCTCTCGGACGACCCTGGCCCGCATGACGATGCGGCCCTTCCCCTCCCGGTACATGTCCTCGATTCCCTCGTCTCCCACGATGAAGCCCCCGGTGGGGAAGTCGGGTCCCGGCAGCGACTCCATGAGCTCGGCGATGCCGATCTCGGGATCGTCGGCCAGGGCCCGGAGGGCCGAGGCAACCTCGGGCAGGTTGTGGGGCGGGATGTTCGTGCTCATTCCCACCGCGATCCCCGACGAGCCGTTCACCAACAGGTTGGGAAGGGCCGACGGAAGCACCGAGGGCTCCTCCAGCCGGTTGTCGAAGTTGGGGATGAAGTCCACCGTCGCCCGCTCGATGTCCACCAGCATCTCGGAGGCCGCCGAGCTCAGCCGCGCCTCCGTGTACCGGTACGCGGCGGCCGAGTCCCCGTCGATGGATCCGAAGTTCCCCTGCCCGTCGATGAGGGGATAGCGCATGGAAAATTCCTGGACCATTCGGACCATGGTGTCGTAGACGGCCGTGTCCCCGTGAGGGTGGTATTTGCCCAAGACGTCACCCACCACCGTGGCGCTCTTCTTGTAGGGTCGGTCGGGGCGGAGCCCCGCCTCGTGCATGGCGAAGAGAATGCGCCGGTGGACCGGCTTGAGGCCGTCCCGGACGTCGGGGAGGGCCCGCTGGACGATCACGGACATGGAATAGTCGAGGAACGACTCCCGCATCTCCTCCTCGATGAGGCGTGGAAGGATCCGTTCCCGCTTCTGGGCCATGGTCATGCGGTCTCCGGGGAGGACTGAAAGGAGCACGGATCGGGCACGCTTCTACACTCCTGCGATGATGGGATCGGTGGGCGCAGTCTCGGCGGCGACGGACATCCGTCGGCTTCGCGGCCGGAGGAGGCACGGATCGATCGGCGCGGGCGTCCCTGGCGCGGATCCGACGGAGGCCTCAGGGAAGATCCTCGGAGATTCCCGCTTCCTTAGCAAGCGGGTCCCGGGAAGGGCGGACGGAGCGAAGGCGAAGGGTGCATTCGGCGAGAGGGGGAGGTAGGATCGGCGACCGGAAAGGTACCGGAGAGTTTGGGAGCGAGTCCCCGAATGCCCGGCCGAGCGAGCCGTGCGGCCGGGCGCTCGAGCGAGTGAGTCGGAACCCGGAAGCGTCAATGGAGCTCGAAGCCCTCCTTCTCGAGGACGTCCATCACCCGGTTCCGGCGACGGAGTCGGAGGCCCCGGGGCCGGACGGCTCCGCCGCCGTGCGATCCGG
>JBKHJU010000046.1:0-8391 GCA_046537985.1 Longimicrobiales bacterium | reverse complement strand
GGGCGGCCACCAGGTCGAGGTAGTCGAGGGGCTCCACCAGGTGGATCCGTTCGTGGCCGGCCAGGAGCTCCCGTGCGGGCCCGGCCACGTGCGGGTTCGGGTGCACCGGGAAGAGGACCTCCACGTCCGGGACCGCGTCGGCGAGCTCCCGAACGGTGCGGAAGAGCTCGCGAATGGGCTCGCCGAAGGACTCCCTGCGGTGGGCGGTGAGAAGGACCAGATCCCGGCCGCCGGCCTCCCGGTCGCCGCGAAGCCGGCGTCCTTCGAGGGCGCGGGCCAGCTCAGGATTCCGGACGCCGCGCTCCTCCTGAACCGCCGCCGCGGTCCGGACCGCGTCCACCACGGTGTTTCCCGTCACGTGGATGGTGGCCGGTGGGATCCCCTCGGCCCGGAGGTTTTCGGCCGCGTAGCGAGTCGGCGCGAAGTGGTAGTCGGCCACGACATCGGTCATCCTCCGAAACAGCTCCTCGGGAAAGGGCGACCACTTTTCCCCGCTCCGCAGCCCCGCCTCCACGTGGGCGAGCTCCAAGCCCTCGAGAAAGGAGACCAGGGCGCCGAAGAAGACGGTGGCCGTATCTCCCTGCACGACCACCACGTCGGGACGGGCCTCCCCGATCACCCGTCGGAGCCCGTCCATCAAGCCGTGGGCGAGGTCGTAGAGGTCCCGGTCCTCCCGGGTGAGGCGGGGATCCAGCGCTCCCCGCTCCGACGACGGATCGCCAAAGGCGGAGAGGCCGCCGGGGCCCGTCCCGCCCCCGAGATCGTGGTCCAGCTCCACCGAGAAGGTAGCGAGGGCCTGGTCCACCAGCTCGGTGTGCTGGCCGCTGAAGGCCACCTGGACGCTCACCTCGCCCCCCTCCTGCCGCTCCCGGAGAGCACGGACCACCGGCGCCATCTTGATGACCTCCGGCCGGGTTCCCACCAGGGCGAGGATCCGGGGACGAGCTCCTTCGCTCTCGCGGTGGCCCGTCACGGAGCCCGAGACTCAGGAGGAAGCGCCCCCGGCGAAGATCTTGTAGCGTCCGTCACGACTCCCGCTCCACCTGACCCCGGAGCTGGTCGAGCTCTTCCCGGAGCTGCGCCACCATCTCGGCCAGGAGCCCCACCCCGAGGAGGATGGCCCCCATGGTCTCCAGGAGGATCACCAGGTAGAGGAGAGGCCGGAAGCCCAGCTCGTGGACGAAGCGGAGGTAGAAGGCCACCCCGCCGACCCCGACCCCCGCGGCCATGAGGACCACCCCGGCGAGGCCGAAGAGCAGGAGCGGCTTGCGGGAAAAGGCCAGGAGGAACCACACCGAGATGAGATCCAGGAAGCCCACCACGATCCTGAAGCGCCCCGAGTACTTGGGGCGCCCGGCTCGTCGGGGGTGGAGCGGCACGTCGATCTCCGTGATGGTGGCTCCCCGGTGGGCCGCCAGGATCACGAAGAAGCGGTGCCAGTCGTGGCGCAGGTGGAGTCCCTCCAGGACCGAGCGATGGAACCCCTTCATGGAGTTCAGGTCCGAGACCGGAACGTCGAAGAACTTCCGGCTCAGCCAGTTGTAGATGCTCGAGACGGCCCGCTTCCCGTACTCCCCCACCTTCCGCGCCGTGACGATGTCCCACCCTTCCTGGAGCTCGGCCAGGAATCGGGGAATCTCCCGGGGAAGGTGCTGGAGGTCGGCGTCGAAGAGGATCAGATAGCTCCGCTCCGTGGCGTGGAAGGCGGTGAGCATGGCCTCGGTCTTTCCCCGGTTGGTCCGGTGCCGCAACACCCGGAGGGCCGACCACCCCTTCCCTTCCCGCTTCGCCAGCTCGGCCGTCCCGTCGGTGGATCCGTCGTCCACCAGCACGACCTCTCCCTCCAGGTCGTGCTCCTCGAACGCCTCCCGGAGCTCCCGGATCAAAGCCGGAATCACCGGCGCCTCGTCGTACGCCGGCACCACCACGGCGAAATCCCGCCGCATCTCGTCGGAGAGGGCGCCGGCAGCCTCTTCGGGGGTGCGGGCGGACCGCGCCCCGGACCGCCCGGACGTCGCCGCTCGACTCGCCGCCTCGGTACCGGCTTCGGTCGCCATGGGCTCCCCCGTCACACCCGGCGCCGCATGCGGGCCGGGAGGATGCCCATCTGGTCCCGGTACTTGGCCACCGTACGTCGGGCGATCTTCACGCCCTGGTCCTTCAGGCGGTCCACGATGGCCTGGTCCGTGAGGGGATCCTGGGGATTCTCCCGGTCCACCAGATTCTGAATCTTGTCCTTTACGCCACGGGCGGAAATCTCCTCGCCGCTTGTGGTTGATAGTCCTGAGCTGAAAAAGAACTTGAGCTGGTACACGCCCCGGGGCGTCTCGACGTACTTCTCGTTCGTGACTCGCGAGACGGTGGACTCGTGCATATCGATGTGATCGGCGACCTCCCGTAGCGTCAGGGGCTTCAGGTACTGGATCCCCCGCTCGAAGAAGTCCCGCTGCCGGTCCACGATGTAGTTCATGACCTTGAGCATGGTCTGCCGCCGCTGCTCGATGGCCTGGATCATCCAGTTCGCCGAGTTCAGCTTCCGGGAGATGAACTCCTTGTTCTCTCCCTTGAACTTGCTCTTGTCCTTGGCCACCTCACGGTACGCGCTGGAGATGCGCAGTCGGGGCAGGCTGGTGTCGTTGAGGAAGACCATGTACTCCCCGCTGATCTTCTCGACGATGAGGTCGGGGATCACGTAGCGATCGGGCTCCGACGAGTGGGTGAGTCCCGGCTTGGGATCGAGCTTCGCGATCCGGTCCGCGGCGTCCTGGACCTCCCTGGCCCCGACACCCAGGGACTTTCCGATGTCGGACCATCGGTGGTTGATGAGGTCGTCCCAGTGCTCGTCCACGAGACGGTGGGGGAGACCCTCGTCGTCTCCGTTGCGCCGAAGCTGGATCAGAATGGACTCCCGGAGATTCCGGGCTCCCACTCCCGGAGGATCGAACTCCTGGATCCGCTCCAGGATCGCCTCGGCCTCCTCCATCTCGTAGGGGCGGTAGATGCGATCGATCTCCGCCTTTTCCCGGGCCTGCTCCTCCGGATCCTCCATCTCCTCGGCCCGCTCCAGGGCCACCTCCCGCAGATCGTCCACCCAGCGGTTCGCCCCCTTGATGACGTCCTCCAGGGAGCACGAGAGGGATCCGTCGTCGTCGATGTTGCCGATGATCTCCTCGCCCAGATTCATCTCCCGCTCGGACAGGGAGAGGAGTCGGAGCTGCTCGCGCAGATGGTCCCGGAGGTCCCCCTCCTCCTTGGGTACCGGCCGGTAGTACTCCTTGCTCTTGTCGTACGTCTGGCGGGTGCCCCCGGAGTCGAAGCCGTCCAGGAGGATCTCCTCCCAGTCGATCTCCTCCTCGTCGACCTCCTCTTCCCCCGCTTCGTCGAGCTCCACCTCCCGCTCGACGTCGGGCTCGCCCATCTCGAGGAAGGGGTTCTCGGCCATCTCCTGCTTCAGATGCTGCTGCAGGTCCAGCAGGGGCATGTAAAGCAACTCCATCGCCTGATAGAGGCGAGGGTTGATCTTCATCTCCTGCTTGAGCTCCTGGCTCTGGAAGAGCTTCTGGTTGATGGCGCTCATAGGTCCCTCTCTACCCGGCCGTCGCGGGCCCGGACGTCGTGGATCCGGGGCGATCGTAGCGCAGTCTCATGCGTTCCGTCAGCGTCGGTCCCAGATAGATCTCGGCCACCTCGTCGTTCCAGACGAGCTCGGAGACCGTGCCCCCCACCCGGATGCGGCCCTCGTACATGATGTACGCCCGATCCACGATATCGAGGGTCTGCTCCACGTTGTGGTCCGAGATGATTACGCCGATGCTCCGGTGCTTCAGCTCCTCGACGATGTGCTGGATGTCGTTGGTGGCGATGGGATCGATACCGGCGAAGGGCTCGTCCAAGAGCATGAAGCGGGGCCGCTGGACCAGGGCCCTGGTGATCTCGAGGCGCCTCCGCTCCCCTCCCGAGAGGGAATAGGCCGCGGAATCGCGAAGGTGGTCGATGGAGAGCTCCTCCAGGAGCCCGTCGAGGAGCTCCTTCTTCTCCTTCCTCGGAACGTCCATCGTTTCGAGGATGGCCAGGACGTTCTCCTCGACGGTCAGCTTCCGGAACACCGACGGCTCCTGGGCCAGGTACCCGATCCCCATGCGGGCGCGCTTGTACATGGGCACCTTGGTGATGTCCCGATCGTCGAAGTAGACGTGACCGTCGTTCGGCGGTATGAGTCCCACGATCATGTAGAAGGTGGTGGTCTTCCCCGCTCCGTTGGGCCCGAGGAGGCCCACGATC
Organism: Longimicrobiales bacterium; assembly: GCA_046537985.1. Classification (GTDB taxonomy): domain Bacteria; phylum Gemmatimonadota; class Gemmatimonadetes; order Longimicrobiales; family Gaopeijiaceae; genus JBKHJU01. The sequence goes on along the minus strand of JBKHJU010000046.1, from coordinate 4,110 downwards.
TCGCCCTGGCTCACGGAGATGGCCACGTCGTTCACCACCTTCCGCTTCCGGTAGATCTTGGTCAGCTCCTCGGCCCAGAGGCGGCTGCCCGTCTCCTCGGGGGCGAAGGCGCCGCTCACTTCGTGGGACCCCTCCCGCCTCAGGTCCTCGATGATCCGGCGGGTCTCCCGGAGGACCGTCTCCCGATCTCCCCGGATCGCCTCCCAGAGGCCCGGGGCGATTCGGATGTGCTCCCATGGGCCATCGTCGGGATGCAGGGTGACGACCCCGGCCTCGGCGATCTGCTCCAGGGCCTCCCGGGAGGCGGAAGCCGCGCTCCCCGCATCGCCGGGGGACGGTCCGCCCCACCCGTCCCGCTCCACGACGCCCTCCCGGTTCGCGCGCCGGAAGACCTCCGCCGCGGCCACGGCCGGGGCCACGTCGGACCCGGCGAGATTCGTCAGGAAGGCCAGGAGCTCCTGTCGGGACTTCACGAAGCGCCTCCCTGGCCGGGAGCGTCGTCGTCGCCCGGCCCGTCCCCGGAAGCGTCGTCGTCCCCGGTGGGCCCGGACGTCCCCGACGGACCGACCACCGGCTCCATGTAGACCCCCCGGGTTCGGCCCTCCACCTCCATCCGCTCGACCCGGCCCTCGGAGAGGACGATGGTGATGCGGTCCCCGATGACGTAGTGGACGGCCGGCCCCCTCCTTGGCGGAGCCTGCCCGGCCCCGGCCACCGAGTCGGGGAAAGCCACAGCCGCCGTGTCCACCGGCTCACCCCCCGTGACGCGGTCCTCCTCTTCCGTCCCCTCCTCGTCCACCGTCGTCACGGAGACCGTGTCCTCGGATGCCAGGCGATAGAGGCTCCGGGCGTTCCCGGTGGCCACGAGGCGATCGAGGCGGTACTCGGGACGCCCGTCGTCGGGTTCGTCGGGTTCGGCCCGAGCCTGTGGGTCCGGGGCCGGTACTCCCCCCTGCAGCGGGTCGTCCGCCTCGGTCCCGACCGACGTGTCCGGTGCCGCGACGACCGAGTCGGTGGGCAGGAAGTGGGCCACGATCGTGTCCCCCTCGATCCAGTCCCGGCGGATCATCTCGGGCATGTCCGACGTGTTGAGCGTATCCCGCCCCAGGCTCTCACCGCGGGCGCCCCCCACGGCGAAGACCTGGTCCAGGCCCTGTCCGGGCGCCGAGACTTCGATGGAGTCGGCCCAGAGGACGAAGTCCTCGGCCCTGGCCTCGGGGCGGACCGCGGTGGTGTCGGCGTCCGGGGCGGCGCGGCCGACCGTGTCGGTCGGGACGCCCTCCCGACTCTCCCGCAGGGCGACCAGACGATCCATCTCGTCGTCGGTCATGAAGATCCTGATGCGGGGCGCGTCCATCTCCACGTCCTCTCCGGTGAGCCGGGCGCGGTCCACGGCCAGGATCTCGCTCAACGCGCCCTCCTCGAGAAGGAGGTCCATCCGTCGACCCACGAGATCGAACTCCTCGCCGTCGATCCGGGCCAGCTCCTCCGTCGTGCCAAAGAGGTTCGCCACGTTGTCGTCCCGGTCGAAGTCGAGAGAGTCGGCGTAGGCATCCAGATCGGGGCGGCGTACTCGGACCGAGCCCGTGGCCACGAAGCGGCCCTCTCCCACCATGTGGAGTCGATCGGCGTACACCGTGTCCGGTGGAGGCGCTCCCACTCCGGCTTCGGCCTCCGGCCCGGGCACACTCCCGGGCGCACCGGCGTCGAGGCCGTCGGCATCGGCTTCCCGGGCGGCCGCCTCGGCGTCCGCCTCCTCCCCTCCTCCGAGCCGGAGCACCGCATACGGCCGCTCACCCATGACCGTGAGCTCGCTCCTTTCCCGGTTCGGCCCGGCTTCCAGGAAGACCAGCGAGTCGCCCACCATCCGCGTCGCGGTGCCCCTCTGCTCCACTTCCACGGATCCCCACGCTTCCAGGCGACCGGCGTCGTCCGACTGATGGACCCGCCGGGCGTCCAACCGAATCTCCGGGCCGTCGATCTCGACTCCACCCAGCAGCCGACGAAAGCGGGTGGCCTGAAAATCCACGACGCTGTCCGCCTGAATTCGGGTTCCGTCCTCGCACTGGAAGACGAGGGGCCCGCTGATGTAGGTGACGCGCTCCTCCCCCTGGGTGACGATGCTGTTGAGCCGCTGGCTTCTCACCAGATCGCACCCGGCCCTTCCCGCGCGGGTCTGCTGGGCGTGGAGGGAAGGCACGAAAAGGCCGGGGGCCACGATCCCGAGCCCTCCCAGGAGCGCCACGATCGCGGCCGTCCGGACGGGAAAGGTCATGGGATCTCGTCACAGCCGGTGGTCCGGGCTTCTTGGATCGTCAGGTTCCGGAATCCCAGATCCGACTCGAAAGCCGTCCCGCAGCTCACGTCTCCGTCGTCCACCATCACCGTGGCCGAATCGCTCCAGATCCGATCCTGACCCGAGCTGTAGTGGAGCTCCGCCGTCTCCACTCGCCGGTTCTCGGCGGGGATCCGGAGCACCACGTCGCCCCGGGCCACCATGCTCCGGGTATCGCCCTCCAGGCGTCCCCGCTCGGCCCCGATGCGGGCCCGCTCGTTCCCGTCCTCGTCGTAGATGAACATGTCGAGGCTCCGGAGGTGAACCGCCGAGGAATCCCGGTAGAAGTAGGCCGTGTCCGCCATGACGACGCCCTCCCGGATCCCCTCGTTCGTCAGGACCTGGGTCATGCCGTAGACCACGTTGTCGGCGTCCATCCGGGCCAGCTCCTCGGCCACCACCGGAGTGTCGCCCTCCTCTCCGCATGCGCCCACGACGGTCAGGAGGAGCAGTCCAACTCCCACCGCCCCGACGCGGATCGTGCCGGCCCACAGATCTCGTATTACCTTGCTACCCATCGTCATGCGGCCCCTGACCTGAGAAGATCATGGAGGTGGACGATGCCGTGGATCCGCCCGTGGTCATCCACGACGGGCAGGGCCATGATCCCGTGCCGCTCCATGCGGTGCACGGCAGCTGAGCCCAGCTCTCCCAGGCTCGCGGTCTTCGGGGTGACGGTCATGACTTCGGTGACCGGCACGTCGAGGAAATCGGTCCGCACCTCCATGAGTCGAGTCAGGTCGCCCGCGGTGATCACCCCGGCCACCGTTCCGTCCTTCTCCACGATGGGAACGGTGCCCCGCATCTCGGCCAGGGGCACGATGCAGTCCCGCATGCGGGCGTCGATGCCGAGTCGGGGGTACTCTTCTCCGTCCCCACCCACCATGACCTCCTCGACCCGGATCGTGAGCTTCCGGCCCAGGGCCCCCCCGGGGTGGATCCGCGCGAAGTCCTCGGGCTCGAAGCCCTTCTTCTGGAGAAGGACCACCGCCAGGGCGTCACCCATGGCCAGGGTCGCCGTGGACGAGCTGGTGGGGGCGAGGTCCATGGGACACGCCTCTTCCTCCACGCTGCAATCCAGTACGAGAGTCGCGTGCCGAGCGAGGGGAGAGTCGGTGCGCCCCGCGAGGAGCAGGATCGGAACTCCCAGCCGGGCCAGGTACTGGACCAGCGCCTTGAGCTCCTCGGTCTCTCCACTCTTCGAGAGAAGGATGGCCACGTCGTCGGGACCCACGATCCCCAGGTCCCCGTGAAGGCCCTCCACCGGGTGCAGAAAGCTGGCTGGCGTCCCGGTGGAGGTCAGGGTGGCGGCCACCTTGCGTCCGACGATTCCGCTCTTTCCCACACCGGAGACGATGACCCGGCCCGAGCAGCCGGCCAGGAGCTCGACGGCGTCCACGAACTCGGAGCCGACCCGGTCGGCGAGGCGCTCCAGAGCCCGGGACTCCACCCGAAGAACACGTCGGGCCTCGTCGAGGAGGGATTCCGCCCCGTCCACGTCCGCCGCTCCCCACTCGGGTGCCTCGGCTCCGGGCGTCACAGTACTCCTCCACCAGACGCGACCACTCGCCCCGGGCCTCGAGGAGGGCCCGGGCGAACTCCCGAACCGCTCCGCTCCCACCGCGACTGGATGCCGTCCAGACGGACGCTTCCCGGACTTCGGGAACGGCGTTCGCAACGGCCGCCGGAAGCCCCACGGCCCGGAGCACCGGCAGATCCGCCAGATCGTCGGCCAGGTGCGCCGCCTGGACCCACTCCAGCTCCCGCTCCTCCAG
>JBKHJU010000045.1:0-8443 GCA_046537985.1 Longimicrobiales bacterium | reverse complement strand
CGTGTACTCCGCGTGGCCTCCCATGTGGCACTCCCCGAAGGAGCACCAGAGGCCGTCCAGGACCATCCCGTCCTCCACGGTCCGGTCCCCCAGCCCGATTCCCTCCCGGTAGCCCCGGAGGTAGTGGGGAACGTTGGACATGGACTCGAACCCCCCGGCGACGATCAGCCGACGATCTCCGGCCCGGATGGCCTGGCTGGCCAGCATCACCGCCTTGAGGCCCGACCCGCACACCTTGTTGACGGTGACGGCGGGGACGGTGGCCGGCACTCCGCCCCGGATCCCCGCCTGACGCGCCGGGGCCTGACCCAGCCCGGCCGATATGACGTTGCCCAGGATGACCTCGTCCACCTCGTCGGGGTCGATGCCGGATCGCTCCACCGCGGCCCGCACCGCCGCGGCCCCCAGCTCCGTGGCCGAAAGTGGGCTCAGCCCGCCCAGGTAGCGCCCCACCGGAGTGCGGGCGCTCCCGCGGAGGAGGACGGGCGTTCGTGCGTCGTCAGGCATGGTCGGATTCCTCCTTCAGCATCGGATCCGGGGAGTCGGGATCCAGCCGCCCCCACGGCACCGAGGCGTCGTGCTGGAAGATCAGGAGCCACTCCTCGTCCAGCGCCCGCTTCCAGAGCCCCTCTTTCGCCTCCATGGTGCGCAGGGGCTCGAGGTCGTACCCCATGACCCATGCCGGGCGCAGGTGGGCCGAGGTGGGGCAGACGTCGGCGAGGAAGCACGCCTTCTCGCCGTCGCTCTCCAGGAGGACGGAGTGGTGATGGGGCGTGTGGCCCGGGGTGGGAAGGACCCCGATCCCCGGAACGATCTCGACCTCGCCGTCGACGAAGTCCCAGAGCCCGGCATCCCGGATGGGATCCATGTCGCCGGCCCGGTAGCTGGCCCGGATCCGGTCGTTGTTCCGGTGGGCGAAGTCGAACTCCCCCTCCTGGACGACGTAGCGGGCGCCGGGAAACGCCGGGACCAGGCTCCCGTCCGGCATCTCCACCGTGTTTCCCCCGGCGTGGTCGAAGTGGAGGTGGGTGTCGAGGACCACGTCCACGTCGTGGGGCTGGAATCCGGCCGACCGGATCGCCTCCTCGAGGCGGGTGGGATTTCCGTCGTTCTCCACGCCGTAGATGTCACGAAACTTCTCCGACCCCTTGTTCCCCGCCCCGGTGTCGATCAGCACGAGGACATCGGGGGCTTCCACAAGGAGGCAGCGGAGGGAGAGGGCGATGCGGTTCCGGTCGTCGGGAGGGATGCGCTGCTCCCAGAGGGGCCTGGGAACCACCCCGAACATGGCCCCCCCGTCCAGGCGGATCATTCCGGCCTCCAGGGCGTGGATCCGCAGGCTGCCAACCATCCGGGAACGGACCAGGGGCAGGTCGTGGGCGGATCGCGCCGGGGCCTCGACCGTCAAATCGACCTCCTTCGAAGATCGCTCAACAGATGGGGCGAGCTGCCGGGAGCCGACTCCGTCCACTCCGGGCCGCGGGGTCCATCGTGATCGCCGGGCTCACTCCTCCGGCGTGCCACGCGCCGGAAGCTCTCCGGCCAGGAGGAGCTTCAGGGTTCCCAGCGTCCCGACTCCGCGGGCTTCGGCCTCGTCCAGGAGCCGGAGGAGGATCCGAGCCGTCGCCAGTGCGTCACCGTAGGCCCGGTGGCGCGCCTCCACGTCGATCCCATAATGGGCCGTCACCGCGTCGAGGTTCCGCTTCCGGAGGCCCGGCACGAGGCGACGGGCCATACGCACGGTACAGAGCCGGGGGCCGTCGGGCACCTCGCCCACGGCCTCGGCGAGCTGGCTGCTGACGAAGCCCCAGTCGAAGGAGACGTTGTGGGCGACGAACACCCGCCCCGACAGTCGGCGCAGGACCTCGTCGGCCACGTGGTCGAAGTAGGGAGCGACGGAGACCATCTCGTCGGTGATCTCCGTCATCTCGGAGATCCGGGGTGGGATCGCGCGGCCTGGATTCACCAGGGTGCGGAAGGTGTCACCCACGATTCCATTCCGGACCTCGACGACCGCCACCTCGGTGATCCGGGCCCCGCGACGGTGGCTCGTCCCGGTGGTCTCCACGTCCACCACGGCGTACGCCTCGTCCCGGAGGCTCCGACCGGGTCCTTCCACGCCGTCCCGAAGCTTCCAGACCCCCTCCCGGTCCACCCGAAAGCGAGCGTCGGACCGGAGGAGGGTGAAGACGGCCGCCGACGCGGCTCCCGGATTCCCCTCGAGGCCCAGGACCTCCCGGGCCAGGTCCAGGGTGTGGAGGGGGCCCTCCCGGAGCTCCCTCGCCGCTCGCTCCAGGAGCCGACCTTCCCTCATTCCCCGTCGCGGGTCAGGGCGAAGGAGAGGGCTTCGAGCTCCACCACCAGATTCACGTCCTTCACCATGACGTCGTCGGGAAGCCGCAAGCGAACCGGGGCGAAGTTGAGTACGCTCCGGACGCCCGTCTTCACGATCCGGTCCGCCACCTCCTGGGCCACGGGTCCGGGAACGGCGATCACGGCGATGTCCACCTCCGCTTCCCGAAAGGACGTCTCCAACTCCTCGTCGGGCCGGATCTCCACCCCGGACCAGCGGGTCCCCACCTTCCCGGGATCGGCATCGACGATGGTGACGATCCGGAACCCCCTGCGGAGGAACCCCTCGTAGTGGAAGATGGCGGATCCGATCCGTCCCGCCCCGACGAGCCCCAGGCGCCACTCCCGGTCGAGGCCCAGGATCTCCTTCAGGCTCGTGGCCAGCTCGCCGACGGTGTAGCCGAGCCCCCGCTTTCCGAAAGATCCGAAGAGGGAGAGGTCCTTCCGGACCTGGGCGGCGGTCGTCGATCCGCGCCGGGCCAGCTCCTCGCTGGAGACCGTGGCCTCGCCCTCGGCTTCGAGGACCTCCAGGCTCCGAAGGTAGTGGGAGAGCCGACGAACGGTGGATTCGGAGATCTTTCTCGACACGGGTCCCGACGAGCGTTCCATGGAGAGGGGGCCTGAGCGCCTGGTCGGGCACGTCCGAGCAGGTGCCGGCGGACGAGTCACCCGGCTTGTGAAAACGTTCACAAAATTTACGGTCGGCCGAGGAGGATCGTCAAACCGTCCGAGACTCCCGGCGCGGACGAGGCCGTTGCGGGAGCCCGGATCACATCTCTGCCAGAGCCTCCGAAAGGTGCACGAGCTCCAGCGGAGAGAACGTCTCCGGGCGTCTCCGGAGGTCGAAACCCGTGTCCTTCCCGACCCGCTCCACCTCTTCGTGGGAGAGCCCGAAATCCTCGTGCTTCCGGAGGGTGGTGCCGAGCTGCTTTCGCCGCCACTGGAACGCGGCCCGGGTCAGGCGCCGCAATCTCTTCTCCTCGTCGAGCGTGAGGGGAGGGGGATCCCGGGGCCGGATCCGGACTACGGTGGAATCCACGGCCGGCTCGGGCCGGAATACGTGACGGCTCACGTCGAAGAGGCGCTCGGCCCGGGCCACGCTCTGGACTCCTACCGCGAGAGCTCCGTAGTCGCCGGTGCCGGGCTCGGCCACGATCCGCTCCCCCACCTCCTTCTGCACCATGAGGACGATGTCCCGGGGCCGGGGACGCTCCAGGAGCCGGAAGAGGATGGGGGTGGTGATGTTGTACGGGATGTTGCCGATGACTGTGACGGTGGCCGGCTCCTCCACCACGGAGACGAGGCTCACATCGAGGATGTCGCCGTGGATCACCCGGACGTCGTCCCGGTCCGCGTACTCCTTCTCCAGGGCACGGGCCAGGACGTCGTCCAGCTCCACCAGGATCAGGGAATGGCCGAGATCCGCCAGATGACGGGTGAGGGCTCCCCGACCGGGCCCGATCTCCAGGATCTCCCCCCCGGGAGGCGGATCCACGACGTCGACGATCTTCCTCTGGAGGTTGGGGTCGACGAGAAAGTTCTGGCCCAGGGATCGCTTGGGCCGGGCCCGCTTCGGAGCATCGTCGTCCCCGGCGGCGCCGCGGGGGCTCACGCCACGGTCCCGGCCGCCGTCCGGGTCGTCCCCCGCCTCACGCCCCTCCCTGGAGCAGGACGGCGGTCCGGTCGTCCGACGGTATGACGTGGGTGGACCGCTCCACGAGCTCGAACAGGTGTTCGACGATCTCCGCCGGATGCCGGCTCCGGTGCTCCGAAACCTCTCGGATCACCCGCTCCTCCCCTCCCCGGCGATCCACGACCGCCAGGGCATCGGAAAGACCGTCGGTGAAGAGGAGGAAGAGGTCGTCCTGCGGGGACCACGACACCCTGCGGTGATGGAAGTCGGAAGCGATGGTGATCCCCACCGGGGGATCCGTGGCCTCGAGCCGCTCGGGGGAGCCGTCGTCCCGGAGAAGGAAGGCGTGGGGGTGTCCGGCGTTGGCGTACGTCAGGGTGCCTTCCGACGGATCCAGGATCCCGTAGAAGACCGTCAGGTACATCTCCGTGGTCTCCAGCTCGTCCCGGAGGGCGTCGTCGATGTGCCGCAGGACCTCCGCCGGGTCGGCGAACTCCGAGGCGTAGATGGAGGCCGCGCTCATGGAGAGGGCCATGATGAGGGCCGCGGTAAAGCCGTGGCTGGAGACGTCTCCGATCATGACCCCCACCCGGCCCCCTCCCAGACGAAAGAGGTGGTAGAAGTCCCCACCCACCGACTCGGCGGGCTGCACCCGGGCCCCGACCCGGATTCCCTCCACGCTGGTCACCGACGGAAGCAGCTTCATCTGGAGGTCGTGAGCCAGCTCCATCTCCCGGGCCACCCGCTCCTGGGTCAGGGACTCCCGGATCAGGCGATTGTTCTCCAGGGCGGCCCCCACCTGGCTGGCGATGGCCGCGAGGAGCTTCTGGTCGCTGGCGGAGAATCGTCCTCCTCGGCGCCGCCCGATCAGGTTGATGACCCCGACGGTCCGGGGGGCTTCCGTGGGCGGAGTGTACCGGATTGGAACCGAGAGGAAGCTGTCCCCCGCCGGCGGCGCTCCCGTCATCGGTCCTCCGGGTCCGGATTCGTCGAGCTCCCGGGTCCCGATGAGGGACCGACCGTCCCGGAAGACCCGGGCCGTGACGGCCTCGGTGTCTTCGACCCCGAGAGGCCCTTCCAGGCCCTCTTCGCCCACCGAGGCCACCAGGTCGAGGCGCCCGGAGTCGGGATCATGGACCCAGAGGGAGCCGCGCTTCGCGGCCAGGACGTCGCAGACCTCGCCCAGGATGCGGTGGGCCGCTTCCTCGAGACGGAGGACCGAGCCCAGCGTCTCGCTGATGGAGTAGAGCAGGTTGATCTCTTCGTACCGCTCCGAGAGCTCCACCGTGAAGAACCGGACTTCCTCGGCGAACTCGAGGGTCTGCTCCAGGCTGGACGTCAGGACCCGGGCCACGGCATCGGCCTCGGGTCGCGAGCCGTCCCGGATCTCGAGAGTCAGGGGCGGGCCCGTGGGCGGGACCACCTCGTGGACGATGGAAGCTGCCTCGGGACCCTTCTCGGAGCCACTGGCCTCCGGATAGAGCTGGACCCGATCCCCGTCCTCTCCGGACCAGAGCCGGAGGTCGAGATCGAAGGCGTTTCGAAACTCGTCGAGAGTCCCCCGGACCACGTCGGGCAGCTCCGCCCGGCGGGCGGGGCCGGGGCTCATGCCCGAGCCCCGCCGCCCGACTCTCGGTGTCGTCCCCGCCGGAGAACGAGGGTGACGCAGTTCCCTTCCTCGTTGAATCGAACGTCGTCCAGGAGCTGGCGCATGAGGAAGATGCCCCGCCCGCAGGGCTTCTCGAGGTTCCTGGGAGCGGTAGGATCGGGAACGGTGCCCGGATCGAAGCCGTTGCCCTCGTCGGTGACCCGGACGCGGACGGCGGATTCCTCCACACAAACCTCGACCCGGACGCGCTTGTCCGGATCTTCCCGGTTGCCGTAGAGCATGGCGTTGGAGAGCGCTTCGGTCAGCCCGACCCTGAAGTGGAAGTGGAGCTTGTGGTCGTCCTCGATGCAGCTCTCGCAGCGGGCGAGCACGTACTCCACGGCCCGCTCGATGGCCTGGACGTCGCTCGGAATGTCGAGAGTCAGATCCGATTGGGCGCTCAAGTCGGATCGGGCGCTCATGAAGGTCCTCCCGGATGCTTCGGTTCCGCCTTCACGTCGTCCGCCTGTCGATTCCATGCCTCGCGTCGCCATCGTCCGAGCCCGGGATCAGAATCCCTTGAGCGCTTCTTCGCGAGTATCCGCGATCTCGAAGAGGGTGTCGAGCTTGGTGAGCTCGAAGAGGGTGCGGAGATCCTCGTTGAGACCGGCCAGGCGCAGCTCCCCTCCCTGCTCCCGGATCTTCTTCGACAAGCTCACCAGGACCCCCAACCCCGACGAGTCGATGTAGCCGGTGTCCGTAAAGTCGACGACGACTTTCCGGGCTCCATCTTCCAGCTCCTCGAGAACCTTCTGCTTGAGCTCCTGCCGGTTCCCGACGATGAGCTGTCCTTCGACGTCCACGATGGTGACGGAATCGGATTGGCTGACGGTAAACCCCATCGTCTCTCCGGAATCTTGGGAAGGTGGTCGTTGGGAAGGCCGAAAAATGATAAACATCCGAGTCCACGATGGGCAAGGCTTGCGCGGGGGGGCTCCCCGTCCGGATCCGCCGCGTCCCACCCCGCTCGAAGGTCCGGCCCCGCCTCCATCGGACCCTCTACCCCTCTTCGAGGCGCGCCTCCATGCGCGCGAGGACGGGCGGGCTGACGAAATTCGAGACGTCTCCCCCCAGGGTCGCCACCTCCCGGACCAGAGAGGCCGAGAGGAAGGACCAGCGCACGTCTGGAGTGAGGAAGACGGTCTCGATCTCGGACCAGAGCTCCTGGTTCATCTGGGCCATTTGAAACTCGTATTCGAAATCCGAGACGGCCCGGAGCCCACGGACCACGATCCCGGCCCCCACGGAGCGGGCGAAGTCCACGAGGAGCCCTTCGAATGCCCGGCACTCGATCCGCTCCTCTCCGTCGAAGACCTCCCGGAGCATCTCGAGGCGCTCCTCGACGCTGAACATCCCCTTCTTCTCGTGGGTCGACGTGCGGGCCACCGCGATCACCAGCCGATCGGCGAGCCTCAGGCTACGGTGTGCGATGTCCTCGTGACCCACGGTCACGGGATCGAAGGATCCGGGATAGACGGCGACGAGGGGCTCTGACGAAGGCGTCATGGCGATGGGGTCCGGGTGGATGGGTCGGCGTCGGGCCGGCCGACCTGCTCGGCGTCGCTCCGGCTCGAGCCCGGCGCCTGGATTCGGGTCAGGGTCGTGTCTCCGTATCGGCGGCCCACGAGACCCGGAAGGTCCGGAAGCTCCTCCCGGGTTCCGTGCTCGATCCAGAGCTCCCGTCCGAAGGGCTTCTCGTGAAAGGCTTCCAGAAGGCGCCCCGCCAGCCCGCGGCCGTACGGGGGATCCGCCAGTGCCACGTCGAAGGGTCGTTCGATTTCCTCCACGAACTCGATGGCATCGGCTCGCACGATACGAACCGCCTCGGGATCCGGGACGAGGGTGTCGAGATTGGCTCGTAGCGCCTTCAAGGCGGGAGCGGCCCTCTCGACGAAGACGACTCGGTCGGCGCCCCGGCTCAGGCACTCGAGGCCCAGGGCGCCCGACCCGGCGAACAGGTCCAGGACGCGGGCGCCCAACACGTGATCGCCGAGCATGGACATCCAGGCCTCCTTGACCCGGTCCGAGGTGGGCCGAACGTCCCGGCCTGCGGGGGCCCCGAGACGCCGCCCCTTCCAGCGACCGGCGATGATCCTCATTCCGACGGCCGGATGTCCAGGAGGCGCGCCTGGAGGGTGGTTCGGCCCCGGTAGTGGTTCTCCCGAAGCTGGAAGACGACATCCAGGGCAGCTTCCGCCACGCGATCGGGACGGATCCGGTCCGCCAGCCCGAAGCCGATGGCCTCGAGACGCCGCTTCCCCTGGCTGATCTGGAGCTTGAGGTGTCCCGAGCCCACCACCCGGGCCGGGCCGGCGGGGCGCACTCCCCGAGCCAGGAAGACGGGACGCGGATTCCCGATGCCGAAGGGGCCGAAGTACTCGACGAGGCGGTGCACTTCCTCGTCCGTCTCTTCCAGCTCGACCTCCAGGTCGATCTTCAGCTCGGGCCGGAGAGGGGTGTCGGCGAGGTGGCGTCGCGCCTCCTCGGCGAAGGCCGCCCGAAAGTCGTCGAGCCGGCTCGCCCGGACGTCCAGGCCCGCGGCCCGGGCGTGACCGCCGTAGCGGACGAGGTGTTCCTCGCAGCTCTCCAGGGCCCGGGCCAGGTGGAATCCCGCGATGGACCGGGCGCTCCCCCGTCCCGTATCGCCGTCGAGGGCCACCAGCACCACCGGACGATGGATCCGCTCCACCAGCCGGGACGCCACGATCCCGATCACCCCCGGGTGCCAGTCCCGGGAGGCGAGGACGACCCCGTAGTCCCGGTCCGGATCGTAGGAGTCGGCCAGGAGGGCCAGGGCCTCGTCCAGGACC
>JBKHJU010000044.1:0-8444 GCA_046537985.1 Longimicrobiales bacterium | reverse complement strand
GGCGCAGGGTTCCTGCGACTGAGCTGCGCCGAGCCGGACGACCGCCTGGCCCGGGCCGTGGACTTCATCGCCGAAGCCGTCGACCGGAGCGAGGCCGTCTCCCGCTTCCTGGCCCAGCGCCCGGAGTTTCGGCTGAAGGGCGAGTACCGGGTCGACGCCCTCGGCTGACCCGTGTCGCGGGGAACCGTGAACAGGATACTGGAACGCCCCGCCCTCTCCATCATATTCTGGAAGCGTCGGTACACTCTCGTATTCTGGAAGCGTCGGTACACTCTGCCGGCGTCGAAAGCGTCGTGACCCAACCCCAGGCAAGGAGCGATCCATGTCGGACAGCGTCTACAAGGTGATCGAGCTCGTCGGTTCGTCCTCCGAATCGTGGGAGAAGGCAGCCAGCAACGCGGTGGAGAGAGCCGCCCGGAGCCTGGACGAGCTTCGCATCGCCGAGGTCAGCGAGATGGACCTGCAGATCGAGGACGGAAAGGTCCGGGCGTACCGGGGGAAGGTGAAGGTCTCGTTCAAGTACAAGGGCTGAGGAGCCTCCACCATGCAGCTACTACTCTCCTGGGCAATCCTCTCGGTGGCCGTCTGGCTCACCGCCGAGATCCTGCCGGGCGTCCACCTCCGGAGCTTCGGCAGCGCGGTCGTCGTGGCCGCCGTCTTCGGAATCCTGAACTTCTTCCTGGGCTGGCTCTTCTTCGTGGTGTTCGCCATCGGCACCCTGGGGATCGCCCTACTCCTCGCGTTCATCACGCGCTGGATCATCGACGCCATCCTCCTGAAGATCACCGACGCCATCAGCGATGCCTTGGAGATCGACAGCTTCGGATGGGCGCTGGGAGCCGCCCTCCTGATGTCGATGCTGGGCACCCTGGGAGAGTGGCTCGTGCGGGGAATTTGACCCAGGGTGGGCTCCCGGGGCTCTCGGACAGGAAGACGGCCTTTGCAGCAAGACTCCCTCTTATCGGACGACGCCCTTCATGGAAGGTGCAGAATGAGCTCACGACGAGACGCGATGACGCGGCGCGACGCCCTCAAGCTCGGTGCCGGAGCGTTCGGAGCCCTGGCGGCGGGATTGGGAGGCGCCCTGCGGCCGTCCGAGCTGGGGGCTGCAACGACCACCGGCGCGCGCGTCGCACCCGGAGCGGGTGAATTCGCCACCCGGTCCGACCTCATCCTCCGGACCATCCCCTCGTCCGGAGAGACCATTCCCGCGGTGGGGCTCGGCACCTGGCAGACCTTCGACGTGGGGTCGGACGAGGACGACCGAACGCCCCTGGCCGAAGTTCTCGGTCTCTTCCACGAGATGGGGGGCACCGTGGTGGACTCGTCGCCCATGTACGGAAGCTCCCAGGAGGTGCTGGGCGACCTGGCCGCCGCCAACGGCCTCGTCGACGACCTGTGGGTGGCCACGAAGGTGTGGATCCGGGGCCAGGAGGCGGGCCGGGATCAGATGGAGGAGTCCATGGCCCTGCTTCAGCGTCCCGACCACATCGAGCTCATGCAGATCCACAACCTCCGGGACTGGGAGGTCCACCTCGAGACGCTGGAGGAGTGGAAGGCCGAGGGCCGCTTCGACTACATCGGCATCACCACGTCTTCGGAGCGGCAGTACGACGACGTGGCCTCCATCCTGGAGACCGAGTCGGACCGCATCGACTTCCTCCAGATCAACTACAGCCTGGGAGAGCGTCGGTCGGGCGAGCGGATCCTTCCCATGGCCCGAGAGCGGGAGGTCGCCGTCATGATCAACCGGCCCTTCGCGGGAGGCCGGCTCTTCGGCGCCGTGGAAGGACGGGAGCTGCCCGACTGGGCGTCGGAGTTCGACGCGACGGCGTGGAGCCAGCTCTTTCTCAAGTACGTCATCTCCCACCCGGCGGTCACCGTGGCCATCCCGGCCACATCGGATCCCACGCACCTGGTGGAGAACATGGGGGCGCTCCGGGGAGCACTTCCCGACCCCGAGCTTCGTGAGCGAATGGAAGGAATGGTGGGCTGACGCGACGAAGGCGATTCCCCCCACCCGGCGCCTCCGTCCGTCGTCCGGGACTCCGCTCACGGCCGGCGATCCTCACGGCCCTACGCCTCTCCCGGGAGTTCCTCCATCACCCTGTACTTCAGCGTCGGACCCTCCGGATCGGAGAACCGCCGTCCCAGGCGGATGGCCCCCTTCCCGATCAGGAGCACCTGGTCCCGGTGCACGAAGATCTCGTCGGCGCCCAGGGGGCGAATCCACGTACCGTTGGTGCTGTGGTCCTCGAGGTAGAAGCGACCCCCCCGGGCGGTGATGTCGGCGTGGGATCGGGAGACCGATCCGTCGGCCACGACGAGGCTCCGGTCCTCGCCCCGCCCCAGGGAGCGAACCTCGCCTCCGGTGCTGGAGATCTCCAGGATCTGATCTTCCAAGCGCACCACCAGGCAGCACTCGGGCACGGTCCGCTCCGGTGCGGAGAGGGTGGTCAGCACCTCCGGGTCTTCTTCCCAGATGATCTCCCGGATGGCGACGGGCTCTCCCTTTCCCTTCAGCGGATGCTCGCCGAGGCTCCGGCTCGGGATCGGAATCTCGCCGGGCGCATCCGGTACGCGCCCGTCCGAACCGGTCGCGCCCGTCCGGCTCCGATCCGGCCCCTCTCCGGCCCGGCCACCCGTGTCCATCCCCCCCACGAGCAGCCCCTGCAGGGTTTCGGCCGTGGTCAGGATCTGGCCCCCTCTGGCCATTCCGGCGACCCGTGCGGCCACGTTCACCACGTCGCCGTGTAGGTCTCCGTCCTCCAGGATGACGGGTCCGCCGTGGAGCCCGACACGGATCCGGATCTCGGCCCCCCCCGCTCCATCCGCAGCGCCCCCTTCCTCAGCGGCCCGCCGACCCTCGACGCCCATTCGGTACCGGGCCGCCACGACCCGCTGCATCTCCACCGCTCCGGCCACCGCGTCGAAGGGATCCTCGAAGGACGCCATGACCTCGTCGCCGATGGTCTTCACCACCCGTCCCCGGAAGCGCCCGACGATCTCGGCCAGATCGGCCATCACGCCGCCGACGAGCTTCCGACCCCGGGCGTCCCCCAGGGCCTCGATGAACCGGGTGCTCCCGGACACGTCCGCGAAGAGAACGGTGCGCTCGCTGGGTGTTTCGTCCATTCCGTCCACGCCTCGATCCGTGGGTTCTTCCCTCGCAAGCCGCGAAAGCGAACCGTATCTTGCCCTCGTGCCCCACAACATACGTCGTTAGACAACCTACGTCGGCAGATCATGTCCGAGGACACCTTCGTCGAGTCCGGGCCCGAGATCCCGGACCGCATCGGTCCCTACCGGATCCTCCAGCTCATCGGCGAGGGGGGCATGGGCGAGGTGTACCTGGCCGAGCAGACCGAGCCGGTGCAGCGCCGGGTCGCGCTGAAGATCATCAAGCTGGGGATGGACACGAAGGAGATCGTGGCCCGCTTCCAGTCCGAGCGGCAGGCCCTGGCGGTCATGGACCATCCCTACATCGCCCGGGTCTACGACGCCGGGGCCACGGAGCGGGGACGCCCCTACTTCGTCATGGAGCTGGTGACGGGGGTCCCCCTCACCGAGTACTGCGACACCCACAAGCTCTCGACCGAGGAGCGTATCGAGCTCTTCCTCAAGGTGTGCGAGGGCATTCTCCACGCCCACCAGAAGGGGATCGTCCACCGGGATCTGAAGCCGTCCAACATCCTGATCTCGGAGCAGAGCGGAAAGCCGGTCCCGAAGATCATCGACTTCGGGATTGCCAAGGCAATGGGGCGGAGCCTCACGGACCGGACCTTCGTCACGGCGATGGGCCTCCCCATCGGCACGCCGGCGTACATGAGCCCCGAGCAGGCCGACATGTCCTCTCTGGACATCGACACCCGGGCCGACATCTACACCCTCGGCGTCATCCTCTACGAGCTCCTCACCGGCTCCCTTCCCCACGACCTGAGCACGGTCACCGGCGACCCGGTCGCCCTCCGGAAGCAGCTCCGCGAAACCGATCCACCCACCCCGAGCACCCGGGTGGGCTCGCTGGGCGAAGAGGCATCGAAGGTCGCCGAACGGCGGAACACGAGCCCGGCCCACCTGAAGCGGGAGCTGAGGGGCGACCTGGACTGGATCGTCATGAAGGCGATGGAGAAGGACCGTACCCGCCGCTACGAGACGGTGAACGCCCTCACCAGGGAGATCCAGCGCTACCTCAACCACGAGCCGGTGGAGGCCCGGGCGCCCACGATTCCGTACCGGGTCTCGAAGTTCGTGCGGCGCTACCGGGGATGGGTGGCGGCCGCCGCCGTCGGCGTGAGCGGGCTGACCGTGGGTCTGGGCACCGCCGTCTTCCAGTGGCGACAAGCCGAGTCCGCTCGGGAACGGGCCCTGGCGAACCTGAACCTGGCCATCGAATCCGTGGACGAGATGCTGGTGGCGGCGGGAGATACGCTGGCCTTCGCCAACGAGCCGGTCCTCGAGGAGATCCGGGAGGAGCTCTTCGCCAAGGCCCGGGACTTCTACGAGGAGTTCAACGCCCAGACCTCCGAGCCCGAGTATCGGTTGGCCACGGCCATGGCCTCCCAGCGGCTGGGCGACGTCTACGGGCTCACCGGGGAGGTGTCGCGGGCCGAGGACGCGTACCGTCGGGCCATCGACAGCCTGACGGTCCTCACCGAGGAGTTCCCGGACCGGCTCCGCTACCGGGACCTCCTGGCCGTGAGCTACAACTGGCTCGGCCTAAACCTGGCGCCCCGGGACCGTCCCGCCGCCCGCTCCGCCTACGACACCGCCCTCTCCATCGCCGACGCCCTGGTGGAAGAAGCCCCCGACGAGTCCGAGTTC
Organism: Longimicrobiales bacterium; assembly: GCA_046537985.1. GTDB lineage: Bacteria > Gemmatimonadota > Gemmatimonadetes > Longimicrobiales > Gaopeijiaceae > JBKHJU01. Next base: position 3,620 of record JBKHJU010000044.1, on the reverse strand, counting down.
CGGCGCCACCGGGCCCGGACCCTCTACAACCGGGGCATCCTCCTGGCCGGCGACACGGCCACCCAGTCGGACGCCGAAGCCGACTACCGGGCGGCCATCGACGACCTCGAGGCCCTCGTGGCCGGCGCGTCGGGGAGGGGCTCCGATCCGGGCGATCCGGTCGACGAGTACCGGAGGGAGCTGGCCCGGAGCCACAACAACCTGGCGAACCTGCTCCGGATCACGGGGCGGGAAAGCGAGGCTCTACGGAGCTTCGAGCGTGCCATCGCCCTCCTCGACGACGTGAGCGAGCGGACCGACCTCAGGGGCCCCAAGCAGGAGCTGGCCGTCTACCACAACAACCTCGCCAACTTCCACTGGGAGCGTGGGGAGGACGATCGGGCCGTGGTCCGGAGCCAGGAGGCCCTGGCCCTGTTCGAGGAGCTGGCCGCGCCCCTGGCCTCCCTCGACCTGGAACGGGCCAGCAGCTACTCCACCCTGGGGATCATCCTTTTGGATCAGGGACGACTCGAGCAGGCCGAGTCGGCGCTGCGCAGCTCCCTCTCCATCTGGGAGCGCCTCGAGGCCAGCTCGGAATCCCTCACCCGGGACCCGGTCTTCCAGTATCGCTTCGGTTTCACCCTCTTCGACCTGGCCCAGGCGAGCCTCCAGCGGGGCGACACCGCCGAGGCTTCCCGACACCTGGGCCGGGCCCTCGACCACCACCTCGCCACGCTCCGCGCAGTGGAGGGGGACAGCCCGATGACGGACCTCTGCTACGCCTACGAGGATTTGGCCGGACGTTTCGGGGGTGACACGGGGAGTCGCCCAGGGGATGGAGCAGCGGGTAGCCCGGAAAGTCGGCCGGAGGATGGCCCGGGCGGCGACGCAACCGCCGAGATCAGCCGAACCGTGGCACAAGCGCTCGAGGCCTGCGCCGCGGGGTGAGACGAAGGCGTCGGGGCGAAGGTGCAAGAGAACGTGCAAGAGAAGGAAGGTGCAAGAGAAGACAGTTCTGTTCGACGCTGGCGTCCCTACGTATTGTGTCACCGATTCGAGGGCGCCCGGGCGCGGCCCGGATGTTCGCGCCCCGTCCCATCCAGCTCATTCGGCTCATGCCGCTCATTCCGCTCATTCCGCTCATTCCGCTCATTCCGCTCATTCCGCTCATTCAGGAGATCGGCGAATGCAATCTGGTCGAGCAATGACCCTCGTGGCACGGCGATCGGTCCTCCCGGCCCTCCTGGTCCTTCCGGCCCTCGCACCCGGGTCGCTCCAGGGTCAGCTGCGCACGGACGCCGCTGCGTCCGTGGAGCCGGCGGAGCTCCAGGAGCTCGATCGCACCCGCCGCACGCGCTCGGCGGCCAGCAGCAACGTGGGCTACGTGGACAACGCCATCGTCGCGACCCAGCTCCAGCTCCGCTACGAGAACGCCGGCGGGGTCACTCACCCCGACCGGGCCGAGTTCATCTACGCCAAGTGCGGCTGCTACCGGGAGCTGGCCGAGGCCCTGGGCTCGGGTGCCGGAGACCCGGACGCCCCCGGGCCGGCCTGGGAGATCATGGACATGGACGACCCGCTGACGACCCCCATGATCGCAACCGATCTGGGGTATCAGGACTTCGTCCTCGACGGGGAGTACGCCTTCAACGACCGCATCTCGGTCTTCGGAGAGGTTCCCTTCCGGAGCCTGGACGTCGACTACGGAATGAATGCCTGGAGCGGCTCGGGCATCGGGGATCTCCAGGCCGGGCTCAAATACGCCGCCTTCTCCGACGCCGACCGGGTCCTGACCCTCCAGCTCAAGTCATACCTCCCCACTGGAGACGCCGAGGACGGCCTGGGCACCGATCACTTCAGCCTCGAGCCCGGGCTTCTCTTCCACGAGGGGAGCGGGGAGCGCTGGACGCTGGAGAGCGAGCTCCGGCTCTGGATTCCCTTCGGCGGCTCCACCGGTCGCGGCACCCCGTTCGGCGAGAGCGAGGATTACGCCTCGTCCATCGTCCGCTACGGGGCGGGAATCGGGTACGAGCTCACCCCGGAGGCGCGGGTGCGCTTCACTCCGGTGCTGGAGATCGCCGGATGGCACGTCAACGGAGGGATCGTCACCAGCAGCCCCGACGGCACCGCGTCGGCGGCGGAGATCGAGGACGGAAGCGCCGACATCGTCAACCTGAAAGCCGGCGCCCGCTTCGGAGTTCGGGACACCGACTCCATCTACATCGGGTACGGCACAGCCCTCACCGACGACGTCTGGTACGACGACGTCATCCGGGCCGAGTACCGCCTGGCCTGGTAGTTCTCAGGGCGCAACCCACATCTGGCGGATGATCAGCTCCGGGTCGGCGTCGGGCAGGGGCACCAGCTTCTGGGTACGGCCCATGATGTTGTCGCCGGCGTAGAGGTTGAGCTCCGAGTCCACCGTTATGGTGTGGACCTCGGCGAAGCCGTCGGGCATCTCCGACGGGACGAGCCAGGTGTAGAGGTGGTTGCCGTCGAAGTCGAGCTTGATGAAGCGAAGAGGATCCAGGTCGGTCATCCACACCGCGTCGTCGTTGACGATGATGTCCAGGGGAAGGTTGAAGTCGTCCCAGGTGTCGACGAGCTCGAACTCGGCGATGTCGTCGGTGGTCCGGAAGACGTTCACCCGCCCCCCGGAGCGGTCGAGGGCGAAGATCCGGCCACCCGGTCCCACCGCCACAGCATGGATCCCCTGGAACTGCCCTGGCTCCGTTCCGTAGCTCCCGATCTCCGTGATGTAGTCCCCGTCGCTGTCCAGAACCATGACCCGGTGGTTGTCGAGGCCGTCGGCCACCAGGATCCGGCCGTCGGGGAGGAACGCCACGTCCTGCGGCCGGGCGAAGTGATCCCAGTCGTCCCCGGGCACGCCCCTCTCTCCCAGGGTCATGAGGTGCTCCCGCCCGTCGTTGGAAAAGACGAAGATCTGATGGTGGGTCTCATTCACTACCCAGAGGCGCCGCTCCGGATCATAGGGATTGATGCGAACGCGATGAGGTCCCGGCCCGTCGGAGTCGGCGCAGAGGTGGTCCCAGTGGTCCCACATCTCCCGCACCTCGCCCTCCGAGTCCAGCGTGTAGAGACAGTGACGCCAGGTCCGGCGCTCGGTGTCCGTGAGGACGTTGATGCCGATGGAGCCCGCGAAGCCCAGATAGTCGTCGGGCACCTCCTCGGGCAGCCGGGTCTCCCCCCGCATGGAGACGAAGATCCGATCGGGGGACTCGGCCCAGACCCCCGAGTTTCCGCCGAACGCGTACCCTTCGTCGGCGAACTCGTCGTGCCATCCCGTCACGATCTCGTAGGGCATGGGGCCGACGGGTCCCTTCAGATCCGGGGCCGCGCCTTCCTGGGCCGGGGCGGATCCCGGCACGGCCAGAAGGGTGGCCGAAACCACCGCGATGCGTGCGATCGCGGACCAGCCGGACGTCCGGCACCCGGGGGTCCCGGAACAACGGCGGGGCGTGTTTGGACTGACCATGGTGGGCATCCTCGACGGGTAATCTGGGACGGGTAATCTGGGACGGGTAATCTGGGACGGGTAATCTGGACGGGCGTAACGGACGTACTCGCTGCCGACCGGCCCTGCCACGAGACAGCATCCTTCATGGGCTCCTTCGTAGTAC
>JBKHJU010000043.1:0-8618 GCA_046537985.1 Longimicrobiales bacterium | reverse complement strand
CGGAGATCGACGACTCCGGTGACCGGAGTGAGAACAGCCGCCAGCATCCCCGTGACCGTCATCCCCGCAACCATCACCCCCGACCTACCGTTCATCTTCTCCGCCCCCGTCCGTCGTGCTCCTTTGATCGACTCCGAGCGCCCCGACGTCCCCCTCCGGAGGGCTCTCCACTCCCTCATTCCCTTCGCCCGATGCGGGCTCCGGAGCGCCGGAGCCCGGCTTCATGCCGCCGCTCATGCGGGCGGCCACGGCTCCCGCCGCCGAAGCCTTCACCTCTTGCGGCGACGTGGAGGCGGTGCGGGGCGTCGGGCGGGACGCCGATCCTCCCGAGACCGGCGCCCGGTCCCCCGACACGTCCGGCCATCCTTCGGCTTCCGCGGCCGCGACTCCCGCCTCCGTCGCCACGCCCCGGAGGACCCGCAGCGACGACGCGCGATACACACGTCGAAACGCCTCCTCGTCCATCTCGCCGAGCATCCCCCTTCTGAAGAGGGAGATCAGGCCGTGGCCGTGGGACCACATGGTCAGGCTGACACGGTGCGGATCCGACTCCCGGATGAGGCCCTCTCCCAGGAGCTCCCGGTGGCGATCCATCCAGAACTGCCCCACCGAGCACGCCTGGTTGAAGACCCGGTCCGGGAGCTCCTCGATCCCGATGGCCTCCAGGGGCGCGTGGATCGTCTCGTAGAACCGGGGATGATCCAGGGCGAAGTTCAGGTAGGCGTCCGTCGCCTTCAGCATCCGGGCCATGGGCGTCTGCGCCCCGAGGGCTCCGTACAGATACCGGGAGAGGATTCGGAACGCCTCGCCCACCACTTCGACCAGGACGTCTTCCTTCCCGTCGAAGTGGCGATAGAGGGCCGGCGCCGTGACCCCCACGGATCGAGCGAGCCGCCGCATGGAGAAGCCCTCCAGGCCTTCCTCGGTGAACAGCTCGCACGCGCATCCGAGAATCTCTTCGCGTTGTGTGCTCATAGTTAACAGCGTAAACAAACGCGAATCCATGTCAATGGCCATACCGTAAAAAGATAGTTCCAAAAGGTGCGTAAGCCGTGAACGCCGTTCACGTGAAGCTCGTTCACACGTGGTGCTCTCCGTTCCGCTGGTCACGGACGAGGATGGGCCGACGAATGTTTCAGCCGTGGTGGATCAGGCCTCCGCCCGGGTCCGGGCCAGGGCGAAGGTGCTGCCCACGATGACGAGCCCCCCGGCGATGCTCCACGCCCCCGGTATCTCGCCGAAGAGCACGGCGCCCCAGAGGGCGGCGAAGACGATCTGGAGGTAGCTGACGGACATGGCCCGTCCGGCCCGCTCGAGCTCCAGGCCCTTCGTCAAGAAGACCTGGCCCGCCTGGGTGGCGATTCCGATCCCGACGAGGACGAGCCACTCCGTGGCCGTGGGCCACTCCCAGACCGGGATCGCCATGGGAAGGGCGCAGAGGGTGCTCACCAGGGCGAAGTAGAAGACGATGACCATGTGGTCGTTGGTCCGACTCGCCTTCCGGACCGCCACGTACGCCCCGGCGCTGAAGAGGGCGCCGACGAGGGCGACCCCCACGGCCAGGGGATCCAGGGCGGCCGTCTCGCCCCCGAAGAGAAAGGCGGGTCGCGCCACCAGCACGACGCCGCCGAGGCTCGTGGCGGTCAGCAGGAGCTCGATGAGCCGCAGGCTCTCGGCCAGGAATACGGCGGCTCCCAGGGCGGTGAAGACCGGGTTCGAGTAGTGGATCAGGGTCACCTCGGCCAGGGGCAGCCGGGTGATGGCGAAGTAGAAGCAGGAGAGGGCGATGAAGCCCAGGACGCCCCGGAGCACGAGGACGCCCCTGTCCCGGCCCCACACCGGAACGCCTCGCCGTCGGATCATCCCGACGCTCAGGATCAGGGTCACCGCGCACCGGCCCAGAACCACCTCCATGACGGGCAGCCCCTGTCCGGCCACCCGCACCAGCACGGTCATGACCGAGAAGGCGGCCGCGGAGGCCACCATGAACCGGAGGCCCGGTGAGAACCAGGCGATCATTCCCGGGAGGGAGCGGCCTCAGCCGCCGGGCTCCACGGACGCCCTGAGCAGCTCTTCTCCCTCGTCGATCCGCCCCACCACGTCCATCCCTTCCACGACCCACCCGAAGCTGGTGTAGGCGCCCTCCAGGTGCGACTGCTTGGAATGGGTGATGTAGAACTGGGAGCCCTCCGTGTCCTTTCCGGCACTCGCCATCGCGAGGACCCCGGTGTCGATGTCGACCCGGGTCAGCTCGGTCCGGAGGGTGGTCTCGGGGCTCCCGGTCCCGTCCCCGCGGACGAAGTCGCCTCCCTGCACCACGAAGTTCGGGAGGACCCGGTGGAAGGGGACGCCGTCGTACCGCCCGGCCCGGACGTAGCTCGCGAGGGTGGACACCGTGAGGGGCGCCTCCTGGGCGTCGAGGACCAGCACGACACGGCCCTCCGGGGTCTCGAAGATCATGCGGGGATGGGATCCCAGCTCCCGCAGGAGAGCCCAGTCCACCGAGGGGAGGTCCACCGGATCGGTCGGCGCGGCCACCGCCTCACCGGTGACCGCCGCCAGGGCTCCGGCCGCAGCGTCCCGGACCTCCGGATCCCCGCCCTCCAGCTTCTCCCGGAGGACCGGCTCGAGGGTTTCCCGGTCGCCCTCGACCCACCGGAGGGCCTCGAGGACGGGAACCAGGGCGGCGGCATCGGCATCGGCCGACATCCGGTCCGCCGCCTCCACCAGGACGTCCGTTGCGCCCAGCTCCCGGAAGTTGGGGTCGATCAGGGCCATGGCGACCTCGCTCACCGCCGCCGGATTTCCCCGGTGGACGGCGTCGACGAAAGCCTCGTAATACCGCTCCCGGATCGCCGGATCGCCGCGCAGAATCCGCCACCGGCGTGCCAGGGCGGCCATGGCCGCCGCCTCCAGCGCGGACACGCCGGATCGGGCCGCCTCCAGGAGGGTGGGCTCCACCCGGTCGTCGGCGACCAGGGCGAGGGCCTCGAGGGCGACGCTCCGCTGCTGTACGGCGTCCTCCTCCCAGCCCGTCATCCACCAGAGGATGATGTCGCCCCGTCCGGCCGATCCCAGGGCTCCGAGAAAGGGCGCCGCGACCCGCCACCGGGTCGGGTTGTTGCGGACCCAGACCTGGATCCGGTCGAGCTGTTCCTCCGAGAGCTCCATGTTCCGCGTGAGGGCCTGGGCGGCGGTCACCGCCACGTGGGAGGAAGAGTCTCCCAGGGCCTCGAAGAGGGAGTCCCGGACGGCCTCCTCGTTCCTCCAGGCGGCCGCGGCCTGGGCCGCATTCGTCCGGATGCGCCAGTCGGGAGACCCGTCGATCCACCCGAGGATCCGATCCTGGTCCGTGGGGTCGGCCAGCGTGCCGAGTCCCCGCACCAGGTGCATGGCCGCCGGATCGTCGGGTGCGTAGCCGTCCAGAGCTTCCCGGACCGCCGGGGCCCTTCCCTGCCAGAACCGGGGCTGGGGTATCCGTCCGAAGTAGTAGGCCGCTTCCTCGCGGAGGGTGGGAGAAGACGCGTGGATGCCGGAGACGAGCCACGCCACGGCCGGCTGGGCGTGGATTCCCCGGATCCCGAAGCGCGAGAGGGCCGCCGCGAAGACCGGGGCGTCGGCGTGGGCCGTGTCCGACTCGGGCGGAGCCATCTCCACCAATGCCTGCAGGTCCTCCTCCGCCCCCGTCCTTCCCACGGCCTCCAGGAGCGTTCGGCGAACCGCCGGGTCTGTCTCGCCCTCCAGGGCGGCGACGAGGGAGTCGGCGACGGCCACGGTCATCGTCCCGTCATCGGGAACCGAGAGGCCGGCGGCGAAGGCCGCATCCGCCCGCACCCTTGGATCCGAATCGTGAAGGAGCTCCAGGAGCGGCGGGACCGCGTCGGGATCCTGGACCGAGGCCAGGGCGAACGCGGCCCGGGCCCGGACGCTCGCCTCCGGATCGCCGAGTCGCTCCAGGAGGGCATCTCCGTCCCGGGCGATCTGGAGTTCCACCAGCTCCTGGAGCTCCTCCCTCTCCAGAAGGCCGTCGTCCGGGCGGGACGGCGGAGCCCCTTCCCCGAGCCCGCTTCCCGCGCCGCCGGCGGCGGTGGCACAGCCTCCCACCAGGAGACCGGAGAGGAGGAGACCGGCGACGAGGAGGCCGGCAATGGAGAGATCGGCGCAGGGGAGACCGAACCGCCGACGGCCTGAGGGCGAAAGCCTGAAATCTGCGGAGATCACGTCCTGGGTTCCCTCGTTCTTCGAGTGGCTGGTCCATTCATTCGCGTCGATTCCTTCGCTCGGCGGCTCGACCGCCGGCCGAATCCCGCGCTCGGTGACTCGTCCGAACGCCGCTTCACTCCCGCCGGTCGGCCACCCGATAGAGGAGGTCCGCCGACTGGAGGATCTTCTGGCGGATCCTCTCGGGGTACTCCGGGCGCTCGGCCAGGAATTCCCGCACCACGTCCGCGGCTTCCGGACTGCTGTGCCCCCGGAGGGTGGCGTCGAGCCACGACGTGACGAAAAAGATGTCCCCCGTCCGTCGGATCTCCTCCAGGAGCTCCAGGCTCGGTCGGATGAAGCGTCTGCCGTGCTCGGCCCGGAGGGGATGGTGGAGATTCGACAGCGCTGTGGCCACCCACGGCTCCCGGCTCCGGGCTTCTTCGTCCCGAAGGCTCTCGAAGAACGCCTCTCTCACCGCGGGATCCGGGGAGAGGGAGGACCGGATGAATCGGAAGCGCTCCCGGCGATCCGGATTCTCGATCCGCTCCATCTGCCGGTCGAGGATCTCCTCGACGGCGGCGACCTTCGCGGCCGTCTCGTCGGCGTCACCCGACGGCTGACCGGACGTCCCTCCGGGCGTGCCGACGGCTTCCCTGAGGGCCAGCTCGCTCGCCAGGGCGGTCCGGTCCTCCACCGACAAGCGAAGGTCGGGGATCTCCAGGCTTCCCTCCCAGAGGGCCCGCATGCGACCCACGCCCTCCGGCGTGACCGCTACCGACCGGTACGTGCGGAAGAACGCCGCCCGGTGGGTCCGGGGAGCATCACCGTGCATCCCGTTCCAGAGAGCCTCCTCCACCCGGGAAGCCCACCGCTCCCGCTGGACGTCGTCGAAGGCCCTCCACCAGACGGCTCCCAGATAACCCAGCACCCGCTGGAGGTTCAGCTCCACCTCTTCCTGGCGCACCGCCTCCAGCATCGTCTCCATCAAGGGCTCCGGATCCACGGTCCCGTCCAGGAGCTCCTCCCAGAGGGCGACCCAGCCCACTCCCCGGACCAGGGGATCCTCGATCCGGGGCAGCGACTCCAGGAGTCGGCCGCGACTGGACGGGTCCAGGGGAAAGCGGCCGTAGCCGAGCCCCCGACCCCCGGGGAGCACCCAGTCGGGCCGGGGCAGACCCCGGGCTCCGTCCACGTCGGCCTCCTCCTCCAGGAGCCGGACCGGGAGGACGACCGTGGAGTCGTTCCCATAGCCGAGAACCACATGGAGCTCCTGGGGCCAGACTCTTCCCTGCCCCACCGGGTCCTCCTGGGTAACGGTCACCCGCTCGACGACGGGCCTCGACGACGTCGGGTCGCGGGCCCCCGCCGTCCCGCGGTCATCCTGCTCGACGGCAACTCGTTCATCGGTCTCTTCGTCGGCGGGCCGGAGCTCGAGGGCCGCCCGCACCACCGGCCGACCCGCCTCTTCCACCCAGCTCCGGCTCCAGGCGGTCAGGTCCACCGGGCTCCGTCGGTCCAGGATCTCGACCAGATCCGGCCAGGACGCGTTCCCGAACCGGTAGGTATCCAGGTACTCCCGGAGCCCGTCCCGGAGCGCCTCCTCTCCCAGGAGGAGCTCGAGCTGGCGCATGACGATTGGAGCCTTTTGATAGATGATGGGCCCATAGAGGCTTCCCGCCTCGGTCAGGTTCTCCAGCTCCTGTCGGATGGGATGGGCTCCTCCGCTCCGGTCCACCGAATAGGCGGCGGGATGGTGGGAGAGGAAGAAGCGAAGGTCGTGGTTCAGCTCCGGAAACGAGGGATGGACGATCTTCGCGGCCATGAAGTTGGCGAAAACCTCCTTCATCCAGACGTCGTCGAACCACTCCATGGTGACGAGGTCGCCGAACCAGAGGTGGGCGGTCTCGTGTGCGATGACGCTGGCCCGACCCAGCAGCTCGGCCTGGGTCGTGGATTCGTCCAGGAAGAGGCTGGAGGCCCGGTAGTAGATGGCCCCGGGGTGCTCCATTCCGCTGTACTGGAAGCCGGGAACGGCCACGAACCCGAAGCCGCCGAAGGGATCGGCAGTTCCCGCATATTCCTCGAGCCACTCGAGGGCGGTGACGTGGAGGTCGAAGAGATCCTCAAGGTTCCGCCGGACCCGGGCCGAATCCGTCTCCCGGTGGTGGAAGACCAGGCTCCGACCGGCGCCCCGGTCCTCCTCCCGCTCGAAGCGTCCTGCGGTGAAGGCGAAGAGGTACGTGGGGATGGGCTCCGTCTCGGCGAATCGGTACACGCGACGGTCTCGGGGGCCCGCGTCCACCCCCACCCCGGCTCCGTTGGACGTCGCGCGCCAGCCCTCCGGCACCTCGAGCTCGAGGCGAAAGCGGGCCCTGAGGTTCGGCTGATCGAAGACCGGCAGGGAGGAGTGGGCCCGGTCGGGGACGAAGAGGGTGTAGAGGTAGTCTTCGTTCCGGTTCAGGGACCCGTCCCCCGCCTCGAACGTCAGCCGCAGCTCCACCGGACCCCGGCGCGGCAGCGCATCCCCGGGAATCACCAGGTGGTCGTGGACGAAGTCGACGTGCAGCTCCGAGACGTCCGTTCCCGCCAGGCTCGCGCTCCGGATCCGCTCGGCTGGCTCGACGAGGTCGAGGACGAGAGGCCCACCCTCGGGGTCGTCCCGTCGGAAGCTCAGGGTCAGGGTACCGGTGACCCGCTCCGACCGACCGGCGGGCACCGACAGCCGGAAGTCGTAGCGGAGGTCCGAAAGGGTCCGGGCCCGATGGGCCGCCAGCTCCTGGGAAATCCCTTCCTCCGGAGCCCCGCTGTTCGAAGCGCTCACTGCCGGAGGCCGGTCCCCCTCGGGGTTCCACCCGTCGCGCCCCTCACCGCCCCAGCCGTCACATCCGGCGGACAGAACCGCGAGCGAGAGTGCGACGACAAGCGCGCCCAGGCCTTCGACCAGTCCGTCGGCCAGTCGGTTGGCCGGGGAGGCGGCGGGTGCGTCGGCCGGTGCGTCGGCCGATCCGTCCATGAGTCGAGACCGCAATCGGGCTCCTCCCGAAGGACCGTTGAAGGGACGAACCTGAAGTTGCGGCAACTCAGTGGAAGGAGTCCAGATGCAGCTCGAGCCTCCACCCCGTGCGCGTCCGGAGCGCCCGGGCGAGATCGACCCGAAGAAGCCCGTCCAGAAGAGAGAGTCCGGCCCCGGCAGCGACGAGAATATCGTCCCGATGGTAGAGATCGGGATCTCCGGCCCATCCGGCGTCACCGAAGATCGAGAGTCGCCCCGCCGGGCTTCCCCAGGAGAGATCGGCCCGAACCCGTCCGTACGTCCTGCCCACCGCGGCTCCTCCGACGTATCCCCGGAGCGTCCGGGTCCCGCCCAGGAACCAGTGGCGCTGGACCGGCGGATCGCCCCAAACGTGTCCGCCTCCCACCTCCACGGCTCCGCGGAGCTCGGCGAAGAGGGGCACGCTGAGCCGGCCCGTGGCTCCGGCGCGGGTCCAGCTCCGATCTCCCTCGCCGTGCTCCGCGAGGATCTCCGCGCCTCCCTGGACACCGAAGGGATCGTACCCCCACGACGGCGAAACCCGGATACCGGCCCGGTACTCCCGGAGGCGCTCGGCGTCCAGACCGGGCCGGAAGGGGCCCCCGAAGACGCTGAACGACGCCTCCACCGGGAGGGGCCGCTGCTCCTCCGCCGAGAGATGGATCTCGTACCAGGGACGATCCCGCTCCCCGGGACCGAAGGAGAGCCGGCCTCCCGTCGCCCGGAAGTAGTCTCCGTCGTCCCGTCCGAAGAGGAGGGCCGAGGTCGAGTTCCCGAGCCCCAGGCTCCGGGTCCCGGGATCCACCGGGGTCACCGAGTGATGACCCGCCAACGAGATCGTCCGCTCGGGGCCGGTCCAGACGAGCTCCAGCGTTCCGTCGGGAACCCAGGTGCCCACCCCCAGACGGCCGGTGAGACTCAATTCGTCCGGAGCGGGTGAGAACGGAGGCGTCCATCGCCCCCGGGCCCCGAGCGAGAATCCCTCCACCCGGTTGTATCGGAGGAGGTCCGACCCCTGGTAGCCCCAGGTGAATCGGACGCCCCGCGGCGCCGGCGGAGGAATCTGGAGGCTCGCCAGGATCTCGGAGAACTCTTCGCGGGCTTCGTCGCCGGTGAAGCCCGGAGCCTCCTCCCATACCGGGGGCGGAAGCCACTGGGAGTCGTGGAGCCGGGTGCTGTCCGCCGGGGCCAGTACGATCCGGATCGGGTCGTCGAGACGCTTGCCCGCTTCTTCCTCGCCCTCTTCTTCCTCGTCCTCTTCTTTTTCTTTTTCGCCCTCCTTCTCGTCCTCTTCTTCCCCTTCCTCCTCGTCCTCGTCCTCGTCTCCGTCCTCCTCCACCAGCCGGTAGTCGCCGTACCGTTCTTCGGCCTGCCAGCGCTGAGC
>JBKHJU010000042.1:0-8680 GCA_046537985.1 Longimicrobiales bacterium | reverse complement strand
CGCCTGGTCCCCGTGGCCGTCGACTCGGTGAGTCACCCGGGACTGGCGGCGGGAACGATCGTGGGACAGAGGCCGGTGCCCGGGCAGCAGGTGCTCCCGGGAGACAGCCTCCGGCTCACCATGAGCCTCGGCCCGGAGAGCCGTCCCGTGCCCGATGTCTATCGGGTCCGGGGCGACCGGGCCCGGGCGGTCCTGGAGGCGACCGGATTCACCGTCGTGCCGGACAGCGTCGAGTCCGAATACCCCCGAGGAACCGTCCTCACCCTCGAGCCGGAGGCGGGGACCGAGGTGACCCTTCCCGGAGAGGTCCGGGTGACCGTCTCCCTCGGCCCGCCCCAAGTCGAGATGCCCCTCCTCCTGGGACTCGAGGAGGAGGAGGCCCTGAACCACCTGGACTCCCTGGGCCTAGTGGTGGGCGAGGTGGCGACCCGCTTCCGCTTCGGCCTGGACCAGGGGCTCGTCATCGAGCAGGAGCCTGATCCGGGCACCATGGTGGAGCGGGGTGCGCCGGTCTCCATCGTCGTGGGACGAAGGGGCACGACGTTCGGGAACATTCCACGGTCCGAATCCGTAGAAAGTCCCGATATCACTGGCGATTCGCCGACCCCGGACACGCGCGGCCCATGACCTCGACAGCCTCCCGACTCCCGTACGTCCTGGCGGGTGCGGTCCTGGCCGTCGCGGTGGGTCTGGCGTGGGTCCGGGGGAATCCCTCGGCCGTCGCCGGGCCGGGCTCGCCGGCTCCCGCTTTCGAGGCCCATGACCTGAATGGGAGACCCGTATCTCTCGACGACTTCGAGGGCCGGGTGGTGCTCCTCAACATCTGGGCCACCTGGTGCTATCCGTGCCGGGTCGAGATGCCCTCCATGCAGCGGCTCTACGACGAGTACCGGGGCACCGACTTCGAGATCGTGGCGGTGAGCATCGACGCCGCCAACGGTGCAAGCGACGACATGGATCGACCGGGGGGCGACATCGGCGCATTCGCCGACTCCCTCGATCTCTCCTTCCGAATCCTGCATGATCCGACGGGTCGGATCCAGGAAGTGTACCAGACCACCGGCGTCCCCGAGTCCTTCCTCATCGGCAGGGACGGCGTCATCCATCGTCGGGTCCTGGGCGCGACGGAGTGGGACACGCCCGAGAATCGGCAGCTCGTCGAGCGGCTCCTGGAGCAGGGAGCGTAGGCGACATGGCTGCCGAGCGCGGATAGGCCATGTCCTGGGTTCCCGGAATTCTTGCCAGGAACTGGAAGCTCAAGCTCGCCTCCCTCTCCCTGGCCATCCTGCTCTGGACGTCCCTTCGGGTGGAGGCCGTCAATCGTCAGGTCCTTCCCAGCGTGCCGGTTCGGGTGCAGCTGAACGACCCGCAGTGGGCCGTCCGATCCGAGCCCGAGCCGGCCACGGTGGAGGTCCAGTTCTCGGGGCCGTCCAACGAGCTCCTGGGGCTCTATCTGGACCGCCCCACGGTGACCGTTCCGGTGGACGTCGTCTCCGGCGCCGACACCACGGTCCTCCTCCGGGACGAGTGGGTGCGCCTGGAGGGCCGTCCCGGGGTCACGGTGGAGGAGATCCAGCCCGGACAGATCTTCCTGGGCTTCGAGCCCATCAATCAGGCGGTGGCGCCGGTGGCGGTGCGGACCGAGGGATCCCTTTCCGGAGACCTCGCCCTGGCCCGGTCCCTGTCGGTCATGCCCGAGGTCGTCCGGATCAGCGGTCCGGCCAGCCAGCTCGAGCAGGTGGATTCGGTGCACGTGATTCCCCTGAACCTCTCCGACGTCGACTCCACGGGGAGCCGCACCCTGCCCGTGGACACCACCGGCTTGTACGGCCTGGTCATCTCCCCTGGGCGGGTGCGCATCGACTACCGCGTGGAGGAACGGATCCGGCGGACCCTGGAAGCGGTACCCGTCGTGCCCCCGCCGGAGGAGACCGGAATCGAGGTCGTGCCGGACTCCACGGACGTGACTCTGGTCGGGGCCAGGAGCGTGGTGGACGAGGTCGAGACCGGGTCCGTCTGGGTCGAGGTCCCCGCGGGGGAGCTGGCCGGGCTCGCCGCCGGTGAGGAGCGAACCGTGGCTCTCGAGGTCCGGGGGATCCCCGACCTGGTGAGGGCGGAGCTGGGCGTGTCCGAAGCGACCGCGCGTCGCGTCGATGCGTCTTCACCGTGAGCGTGCCCTGCATCCTCGGTCTGGAGACCAGCTGCGACGAGACCTCTGCAGCCGTGCTTCAGGGGGACCGGGATCTCCTCGGCCACGTGATCCTCTCCCAGGACCGACATGCGGTCTACGGGGGTGTCGTGCCCGAGCTCGCGGCCCGGGCCCACCTCCAGAAGGTGGATGACGTGGTGGACGAGGCGTTGAGCCAGGCGAACCGCCGGCTGGACCAGATCGACGCAGTGGCCGTGACCGCCGGTCCGGGACTCATCGGCGCTCTCCTGGTGGGAGTCTCGTGGGCCAAGGCGGTGGCCTTCTCCCTCGACGTTCCCCTGGTGCCGGTCCACCATCTGGAGGCCCATCTTTTCGGGCCCGTTCTGGAGGATCCGGCTGCCGAGCCCCCCTTCGTGGCTCTTCTCGTCTCCGGCGGTCACACCCTCCTGCTGCACGGGAGGCGGTGGGGGAGCTATCGGATCCTCGGGAGGACCCGGGACGACGCCGCCGGGGAGGCCTTCGACAAGGTGGCCAAGCTCCTGGGGCTGCCCTATCCCGGGGGTCCCGCCATCGAGCGCCTGTCCCGGCAGGGGGATTCCGAGCGCTTCGAATTTCCCCGTCCCATGCTGGGCGGAGGTCGGAGTCGAGGTGACGACGGTTACTTCGACTTTTCCTTCAGCGGGTTGAAGACGGCCGTGGCGACGACCGTCGACGAGTGCCGTCGGGAAGGCCGCTTCGATGACCGGGACCGGGCCGACGTGGCCGCATCCTTTCAGGAAGCCGTCGTGGACGTGCTCGCCGCCAAGACGCTGGCGGTGGTGGAGGAAACGGGCTGCTCCCGGGTGCTCCTGGGAGGCGGGGTCTCGGCCAACGGGCGTCTCCGGGAGGTGACCGCGGCCCGTCTCGGAGCGAAGGGCGAGCTCTTCCACGCCTCTCCGCGTCTCTCTCTGGACAACGGAGCCATGATCGCCCGGGCCGGCCTCTTTCGGCTGGAGCGGGGCGACGTGGCCGGTTGGGATCTGGCCGCCCGGGCCGACCTCCCCTTTCCGGGCTTGACGGAATTCATCGACTGAGGACCGCCCGTGTATCCCATTCTCTTCCGTCTTCCGGAGTGGGTGCCCCTGCTCGGGGGCGAGCCCATCACCTCGTTCGGGGTGATGATGCTCGTGGCCTTCCTCGTGGCGACTCTGGTCCTCCGCTCCGAGATGAATCGGGTCGACCTCGATGCGGAGCACGTCTGGGACATCCTCTTCATGGCGGTGGTGGGCGGCTTCGTCGGGGCTCGCCTCTACTACCTGGTCCTCCATCTCGACTGGACCCTGGAGGACCCGGTGGGGATGCTCCTGTCCCGGGGAGGGATGGTATGGTACGGGGGCTTCATCGGGGCTGCGGTCCTGGTCGTCTGGCAGCTCCACCGCTCGAAGCTTCCCCTGGCACGGATGACCGACCTCACGGCGCCGGCCCTGGCCGTCGGATACGCCCTGGGTCGGGTCGGATGCTTCCTCGTCGGAGACGACTACGGGCGTCCCACCGACTCGTGGGTGGGCATGGCGTTTCCCCAGGGGACTCCTCCCACCCGGGTGGACGTCCTGGAGCAGGCGTACGGGATCGACGTGGATCCGGAGCTGATCCGTCGGTTCGGAGAGGTGGTCCCGGTCCATCCGACGCAGCTCTACGAGGTGGCTCTCTCCACCCTGATCTTCGTCAGCCTCTGGCGGCTGCGACGGCACGCTCACGCTGCAGGGTGGCTGTTCATGCTCTGGCTGGCTCTCGCCGGGATGGAGCGCTTCGTGGTGGAGTTCGTCCGGATCAAGGACGACCGCATCTTCGGGCCGCTGAGCCTGGCCCAGGTCATCAGCCTGGGCCTGGTCGTGGTGGGAATCGTGGGGATGCGGCGGCTGTGGGAGTCCGGGGTCGAAGGGCCCGGCGAAGTCGTATCGACGGAGGATTCCCCGATCGCAGGCGATTCGGGATCGGGCGCGCACGCCGCGGGCGACGAGGACGAGGACGAGGACGAGAACGGCTCTGCGGAAAGCGTCGAATCCGAATCCGAAGCGAGCTGGGGTGCAGTCGAGGGCGGGGAGTAGACGAGTACGATGTTGGAATCATGATTACGATCTTTCACGCTTCCGACCTCCACTTCGGCAAGCCGTATCGACCGGAGGTGGGAGAGGCCCTTCTGGAGGTGGTGGACCAGGTCATTCCCGACGCGGTCGTCGTTTCGGGGGACCTGACCCAGCGGGCCAGGGAGGAGGAGTTCGAGGAGGCAAGGGCCTATCTGGATCGGATGGCCTGGGCGGCACCCGTGGTGGTGACCCCGGGGAATCACGACGTTCCCCTGTACCGGGTGGTGGAGAGGATCTTCCAGCCCTACAGGTACTACAAAAAGCACATATCCGAGGAGCTGGACACCGTGACCCGGGTGGAAGGCGCGGTCTTCGTCTCCCTGAACTCGAGCGCGCCCCGTCGGGCCATCGTCAACGGGCGCATCGACGACCACCAGATGGCGTTCGCCGCCCGGGCTTTCGAGGAGTCGGATCCGGGCGAGACGAAGATCCTGGTGGCGCATCACCACCTCGCCGGGGCCCCGGATTACGAGGACGACACGACCCTGCCGAATGCCCGGCAGATCCTCGATCAGTTCAACCGCATGGGGGTGGAGCTGATCCTGGGGGGACACCTCCACCGGGCGTACATCGGAAACTCCCTGGACGTCTACCCCGGACGGGACCGGGAACACGGTATCGTCATCGTACAGAGCGGCACCAGCACCTCCCACCGGGGCCGGGCTCGGGAGGAGGCCCGGAACAGCTTCAACGTGATCCGAATCGCCGAGGATCACCTGGAGATCACCCACTACATGTACTTCGACGAGATCCACGCCTTCGCGCCCTTCAGCATGCATGCGTATCCCCGACGGGAAGACCGGTTCTTTCCCCGGGATCCGGTCCGGGGCGGCCTCCTCCTCAATCCGGGAGAGCTGACGGAGGCGAGCGGGGATGCGGGTCCGGCCCGGGAGCCCGGGAAGGTGGAGGAATGACACGATACTTCCGGCGGCGGCGCCCGAAGCGGAACGACGACCTGACTGCGGCGGCCGTCGGGGTCGGTGTGGGAGTGGCGACCGGTGCCGTTGCATTCTACCTGGTCCGGCTCTTCCTGACCCGCGAGGTTCTGGGGAACGCCGTTCGGGAACACGGCGAAGGAGAAGCGGGTTCTTCGCCCGGCGACGGTCGGTGGACCGGTCGGCGAGGAGGATCTACAGGTTCGTGAAGCGTCTCGTGGTCGTCCTCCTCGTTCTTCTCGTCGTGCCGGTCGGTCTCCGGGCCCAGGCGGATCGACTCCAGGTCACCGGTGTCCGCTTTCTGGGAAACGAGAGCTTCTCCGACCAGGCCCTCGCAGGCGCCATCGCCACCCGGCAGACGGAGTGCCGGTCCTGGGTGTTCCAGTTTCCGCTGTTCCTGTGCCCATTGGGCCTCGACTGGGCCCACGAGCCATACTTTCTGGAGGAGCGCTCCCTGGCCCGGGATCTGGCCCGGATTCGTCTCTTCTACTATGAGCGGGGATTCCGGGAAGCCACCGTGGACACGGCCATCGCCAGGCCGTCGCCCGAGGAGATCCGAATTCGGTTCCTCATCCAGGAGGGGCGGCCGGTGGTGGTCGACTCCCTGACCTTCGAGGGGCTTTCGGAGGTGACCGATTCGGCGGCTCTCCTTGAGGACCTGCCCCTGGACGTCGGCGACCCCCTCAGCGGCGTTCTCATGGACGCCGGCCGGGACTCGATCCGGATCCGCCTGCAGAATCGGGGCTATGCCCATGCCGACGTCCTTCGAAACTACTTCATCGCCGGAGACGACCCTTACGCGGCCCGGGTCACCTACGACGTTTACACCGGTCCCCGGTCCCGAATCGGCCCATTGACGATCGTCGGGAATCAGGAGACGTCGGAACAGGTCGTCCGACAGATGCTTCCCTTCCTGGAGGGCTCCCTGTACCGGCAGGATCAGATCTTCGAGGCCCAGCGGAATCTCTACAATCTGGAGATATTCACCTACGCCGAGATCCGTCCCGACCTGGACCACGAGCCCGACAGCATCGTCCCGCTTCGGATCCAGGTGAACGAGGGAGACGTCCACCGCGTCCGGGCCGGAGCGGGGTGGAACAACGGAGACTGCCTCAACAGCGAGGCCCGATGGATCAGCAGGAACTTCCGGGGCGGCGCTCGCCGACTTCAGCTGCGCGGGCGCATCTCCAACGTCCTGACCGAGCGCTTCAGCGACACCTTCTGCAACGAAGCCGGCACCGGACGGTTCGGGGAGCTCAACTGGCTCCTGGCGCTGGACTTCAGCCAGCCCTGGATCTTTTCGGCGCGGAACTCACTCAACCTCGGCATCTACGGCGAGCGACAGAGCCTGAAGAACATCTATGTCCGGGAGGCGGTGGGAGCCACCGCGGGAATCACCCGGAACGTCGGTCGGGCCCAGACCCTTACGGTGGGGTGGGAGCCCGAGCTCTCGGAGCTCGAGGCCGCGGAGATCTTCTTCTGCACGGGGTTTCAGGTTTGCGAACCCGACGACATCGCCGTCCTCTCCGGAGCCAACTGGCTGTCCCCCGTCAGGCTCTCCTACAGCCAGGACCGGAGGGACCAGGTCCTGAACCCGACGGAGGGGTACAGCTTCAGCGCCGATCTCGAGCACGCATCCACCTACACGGGATCGAACTACGCTTACCATCGCGCCGTGGGAGAGGTGAACGGCTACTGGTCGGTGGACGAGGGCTGGGTCGTTGCGGGCCGGGTCCGGGCCGGCTGGCTCGAGCCCCTTCCCTTCGGAGAGGCGCTGGGCCAGGGTGACGGCTTCGCCATCGCTCATCCCGAGAAGCGCTTCTACGCCGGTGGCTCGAACAGCGTCCGGGGATACGCCGAGAACCAGCTGGGTCCGCAGAATCTCTCGATCCAGGTCGCGGATCTGATCCTTCCGAGGGATACCCTTCCTCCGGTCTGCACGCCGCAGGAGGTCCTGAATCTCACCTGCGATCCCGGCGAGCTCCCGGATACGAGGTTCGTCCCGAGGCCCACCGGGGGAAGCCAGCTCCTGGAAGGGAACCTGGAGTTTCGCTTTCCCTTCCTCGGCTCCGACACCCAGGCGGTTGTCTTTCTGGACTACGGATACGTCTGGCCCGGGAGGGGGCGGACGTCCCTCTCGGACCTCAAGTTCACCCCCGGACTCGGCTTCCGTTACTTCACGCCCATCGGCCCGCTGCGGATCGACGTGGGCTACCAGATCGAGCCGGGAGAGCGGATTCAGGTCGTCACGGAGCAGCTCCGCCCGGTTCCCGCCGACGACCCGACGGAGATCGGCGACACGGGCTTCGCCGCCTCCGATCGACTGGCCTTGCTGCAACCCCGGGTCCTCTACGACAGCATCGAGGATCCGTGGGATCTGGGACGCTTCCAGGTCCACTTCTCCCTGGGACAGGCGTTCTAGCATGCTCTGGGTACGCTGGATCTCCCGTGGAATCGCCTGGGCCGTCACGGTCGTCCTCGTCCTGGGCATGGGGGCCGTGCTCTTTCTCACCCGAGCGGAGCCGGGGGTCCGCTTCGTCGTGGACCAGGCCGTGAGCCGGCTGGCGGCGAGCATCCAGGGCACCATCTCCTACGACGGGGTCGCGTCCCCCGATCTCCTGGGGGGTGCCGAGATTCACGGGCTGGAGATCCGGGACGAAGAGGGCCGCCTCTTCGTCCGCAGCGACACCCTGGAGGCCGGCTACTCCATCCTCCGTCTGCTGGCAGGAGATATCGTTCTCCACGACGTGCGGGCGGCCGGGCTCACCGTGGTGATGGAACGCCTCCCGGGACAGGAGGATCTCAACGCCGTCCGGATCTTCGCGGGAGGGCCCCCCGGATCCGATTCGGCTCGGACCGAAGCAGGGGACGGGCGGCGAATCCTGGTCCAGGGAGCGCGGATTCAGCGAGGCGAGGTGGAGGTCCGCCTTCCCGTCTCGGATGCTTCGACGCTGCCGGAGGGGGCGTACACCGTACCGGCGCCGGACGGGGACGGGCTCCTTCGGCGATACGCTGTCCGCGACCTGGAAACCCGAGTTCCCAGGATCTCCATCTCCGCGCCGGGACAGGAGGGAGAGCGCATCCAGATCGCCGAGCTCTCCGGGAGGGCGGAGATTCAGTCCGACCCCGTCCGAATCGAGGCGCTCAGGGGTCGGGTGTCCCACAGCGGCTCCCGTCTCAGCTTCGACGGGACCGAGTTCCGACTTCCCTCGAGCTCCGCCCGGGGGAGCGTGACCGTGGACTGGGGTGGAGAGGGCGTCGTGGCGACCGGGAATCTGGATGTGGATCCCCTGGCCCTGGGCGAGCTTCGATGGCTCGTTCCCCAGCTTCCCGAGGCGCGGGCCGTGGGATCGGTGGGCTTTCGCTTCGCTCCCGACGCCGACGTCTTCGATTTCGAGGACGCGCTGGTCACGACCGACCGCTCCCGGGTCCGGGCAACGGGACGGGTTCGGGTGTCGCCGGAGCTCCGC
>JBKHJU010000041.1:0-8715 GCA_046537985.1 Longimicrobiales bacterium | reverse complement strand
CATCGACCTCCTGCCCGAGGTCAGCTATCCACGGCTGGTCGTCCATACCGCCTATCCCGATGTGGCGCCGGCCGAGGTCGAGCGCCTCGTGACCGAGCCCCTGGAGGCCCAGGTGGCCACCACGCCCCAGGTGGAGCGGGTCACGTCGGTCTCCCGGGAAGGGTTGAGCCTGGTGACCCTGCGCTTCGCGTGGGGCACGGACATGGACTTCGCCATGCTCAACGTCCGGGAGCGCCTCGACAACGTGAGGACCCGGCTGCCGGAGCTGGCCCAGCGCCCCCAGATCCTCCGGGTGGACCCCGAGTCGGACCCGGTCCTGGTGATCTCGGTGGCCGGCGACGATCTGTGGGAGACGAAGGAGCTGGCGGAGAACGTCTTCCGGCGCCGTCTCGAGCAGCTCGACGGGGTCGCCCAGGCCCAGGTCACCGGCGGCCTGGACCGGGAGATCGTGGTGGAGGTGGATCCGCAACGACTGGAGTCGTACGTGCTCTCGATCCGGGCCGTGGCCACCGCCGTCGACCAGGCGAACCGGACCGCACCCGGGGGGACGATCCTGGAGGGTCGGACCCGCTATCCCCTCCGGACGCTGGGGGAGTTCCGCCGCGTCCAGGAGATCGAGGAGGTGGTCGTGGGCCAGGAGCGGACCGGGGCGGGAGCGTCCCGGGTGATTCGGGTCCGGGACGTGGCCCAGGTCCGCGACGGGTTCGCCGACCGGGAGGCCCTGGCCCGGTTCAACGGCCGGGAGGCAGTGGGGCTCCTGGTCTTCAAGGAGTCGGGAGCCAACACCGTGGAAGTGGCCGGCCGGGTGGAGGAGGTGCTGGCGCTCCTTCGAGACGAGTTCCCGACGATCAGCGCCGACGTGGCCTACTCCCAGGCCGGCTTCATCTCCGATTCCATCGCCAGCGTGACGTCGGCCCTGATCCTGGGGGGGATCCTCGCCTTCCTGGTCCTCTTCCTCTTCCTGCGGCAGTCCCGCTATCCGGTTGCGGTGGCGCTGGCCATCCCCATCTCGGTGCTGGCCACCTTCGCCCTCATGGACGCCTTCGACGTCTCCCTGAACATCATGAGCCTGGGGGGGCTGGCCCTGGGCGTCGGTATGCTGGTGGACAACTCCATCATCGTTCTGGAGAACGTCTTCCGGCACCGGGAGCTGGGTGCCGAGCCCGAGGAGGGCGCCGCCCGGGGCGCCGAGGAGGTGGCCGGCGCCATCACGGCATCGACCCTCACCACGGTGGCCGTCTTCCTGCCCATCGTCTATGTGGAGGGGGTGGCGGGTCAGCTCTTCCGGGATCTGTCGCTGGCCGTCGCGTTCTCACTGCTGGCGTCCCTCTTCGTGGCCCTGACGCTCCTTCCGTCCATGGCGGCCCGGGCGCTGTTGGGAGGGACGCTCCCGTCCGACGCAACCTCTCCGGATCCGGGATCGGACCCGGAAGGGTCCGGGCCGGCCCTCGATCGAGGACATCGGGCGACCCGCGATGGGGGGCTGCGGGCCGGGGCCTCGGCTGTGCTTCGACGGCCCCTCGGGACCTTCGACCGCATCTTCGACGACTTCGCCGGCCGCTACGAGGGGGCCCTGGAGTGGTCTCTCGACCACCGGGGCGCCGTCCTCGGCGCGGCGGTGGTGGCACTGGTGGGGAGCGTGGGGGCGGGACGGGCCCTGGAGCGGGATCTCCTCCCTCCGGTGGACCAGGGAGCCTTCGAGGTCGGGGTCCGACTGCTCGAGGGCACGGCGCTGGTGCGGACCGACGAGGTGGCCCGATCCCTGGAGGAGCTCCTGCTGGCCGATCCCGACGTGGAGGCGGTCTTCGGGACGATGGGACGGGACGTCCGCCGTTTTGCGGAATCCGACGAGGAGAGCGGGCTCCACACTGCCCGTCTTCGGGTCCGGCTCCGGGAGGGTGCGAGGACCGAGCCGGTATTGCGGCGGCTGGAGGCCGCGCTGCCGAGGATGCCGGAGATGTCCGGGACGGCGCCCGGGGCCGAGGTGACCCTGGTGACGGGGCAGGTCACGGCGCTGGGACAGATCCTGGGTGGGGTGGACGCGGACATCGCGGTCCGGGTCCGGGGGCAGGACGTGGCTGCCGGGTTCCAGTACGCCGAGGGCATCGCCCGTGCGCTGGAAGGGGAGGAGCGGCTGGCCAACGTCCGGGTGGACGCCGAGCGGGGTCACCCCCAGTTCGACGTGGAGATCCGCCGGGACGATGCGTCCCGGTTCGGTCTCCGGTCCGAGGAGGTGGCGACCGCCGTGGAGCTGGGTATGCGGGGCACCCGGGCCACCGAGTTCCTCGACTTCGATCGGAAGATTGCGGTCATGGTGCGGCTCCCCGACTCGCTTCGCTACGACCTGCGGACGCTGGAGCGCCTCCAGGTCTCCGGCGTTCCCCTCCGGGAGCTGATCCGGGTCCAGCGGGCCCTGGGGCCGGCCGAGATACGACGAGAGGACCAGGGCCGCGTCGTGTCCGTCCTGGCCGACGTGCGGGGCGGAGGTCTGGACGCCGCCATCGCCGAGGTGGAGCGGTCCGTCGCCGTGGACCCGCCTCCCCGGCCCCTTCAGGTGGAGGTGGGCGGCGAGGGTCACGAGATGCGCCGCTCGTTCCGGGACCTGGCATTCGCCTTCGTCCTGGCCTTGATCCTCGTCTACATGATCCTGGCCGCCCAGTTCGAGTCCTTCTTTCACCCGGCGACGATCCTGGCCGCGGTTCCCCTGGCCCTGGTGGGTGCCGTCATCGCGCTCCTGGTCGCCGGCGGAGGCTTGAACACCCTGTCCCTGATCGGGATGGTGATCCTCGTCGGGATCGTGGTGAACGACTCCATCGTGAAGGTGGACTTCATCGTCCAGGCCCGGGAGCGGGGCGCGGCCCTCCGCGGCGCGATCCTGGAGGCCGGCCGCGTCCGGCTCCGTCCCATCGTCATGACCACCGTGACCACCGTGCTGGGCCTCACCCCCATGGCCCTGGGCATCGGCCGGGGCTCGGACCTCCGGGCCCCCCTGGCCGTGGCGGTCATCGGCGGGCTCCTCTTCGCCAGCGTGCTCACCCTCATCGTGGTTCCGGTGGTTTACTCGGTGGTGGAGGAGGGGCGAACACGCGCTCGAGCGTCGGTTGGAGGCCGGGTCTCCGTTCGGGAGGAAGGTTCGACCTCGGTAGATCACTCATGATCCGCTCCAGCATCCGCCGCCCGGTGGCGGTCACCATGGTCTACGTCTCGGTGGCCCTCCTGGGAATCGCGGCGTGGCGCAACATTTCCATCGAGCTCCTTCCCGACGTGAGCTTCCCCCAGCTCACCCTTTCCCTCGGTTGGCCGGGCTCTTCGCCCGAGACCGTCGAAGCCTTCGCCACCTCTCCCCTCGAGAGCGCCATCCAGCAGGTGAAGGGGGTGGAGTCCATCACCTCCGTCACCCGGGAAGGCTCGGCGCAGATCTCCGTCTCCTTCGGTCGGGACGTGGATATGGAGTTCGCCCGCCTCGACCTCACCGAGCGCCTGGCCGCCGTGGAGGAGGAGTTTCCCGACGGAGTGAGCCCGCTTCGGATACAGCCCTACGTTCCCCAGGAGTTCGAGCAGGAGGCGAACCGTCCCTTCCTGAGCTACAGCTATACCGGCCCCTTCCTCATCGAGGCGCTCCGCCGGCACCTGGACGAGGTCATCGTGCCCGAAATCCTTCGCGTCCGAGGCGTGTCCGCGGTGGAGGTGGAGGGAGGAAGGCAGCGGCTCCTGGAGATCGAGCTGGCCCCGGACCGGATCGCGGCGCTGGGGCTCCGCCCCGAGCAGGTCGGGGCGGCGGTCGAGGAGCTGGACCTGGTCCGGGAGGCCGGGGCGGTTCGGGAGGGGGCGATGGAGTGGGCGGTGACCATCCGTACCCGGCCGGCCTCGGCGGCGGACCTCCGGGCGGCGATCCTGCCCATGGAAAGACCGCGCCCGGTTCGCCTGGAGGACGTGGCGGAGGTCCGGGACACCTTCGAAGAGCCCCGCTTCCACTACCGAATCGACGGCAGCCCGGCCATCGGGTTCCGGATCCACAAGGAGTACGGGAGCAACACCGTCCGGCTGGCCGAGGCGGTGAAGACCCGGATCGCCGAGCTCGAGAGCCTGAACCTTCCGGGATCCAGCCTTGTCCTCCAGGACGATCAGAGCGAGGAGATCCGGACCCAGCTCACGGATCTCCGGATCCGGGCCCTGATCGCGGCCGGAGTGATCTTTCTCGTGCTGCTGGGCTTCTTCCGCTCCTTTCGGACCGCGGGCATCGTCTTCGCCACCATCGCCTTCTCGGTCCTCATCGCCCTGAACCTGATCTACTTCGGGGGGCTGACGCTGAACATCCTCACCCTGATGGGGCTGGCCCTGGGCTTCGGGCTCATCGTCGACAACTCCATCGTGGTGGTGGAAAACATCGTCCGGAAGCGGCAGGCGGGGAGCGGGGCCGAGGCGGCGGCGGAGACCGGGGCCCGCGACATGGTCCTGCCCATCCTGGCGTCGACGCTGACGACCCTGATCGTCTTCCTCCCCTTCCTCTACCTCCAGGGGGAGCTTCGGATCTACTACCTGCCCCTGGCCGTGGTGGTGGGCCTGACCCTCCTGGCGTCCATCTTCGTGGCGTTCACCTTCATCCCGGCCCTGGCCGCCCGGGTGCTGCAGGGCGACCGAGCTGGTCCATCCGCTGTGGCCCTGACGGAGGGTCCGAATCCGCATGGACCCCTTTCAGGGGCACGGCCCGGGCATGGAGGCAGGCGCGAGAATGGAGGCCGGGACGAGCGCGACGACGCGGGCGGCAAGGCCTCGAGACTCGCCCCCCTCTACATCCGCTTCTACTCCGGACTCCTGGGCTACACCCTGCGCTTTCCCTGGACGACGGTGGCGGTGGCGGTCGTCTGCCTCGCCGCCAGCGCGTACGTCTTCGACCGCTACGTGTCGCAGGGTCGGATCTGGGGTGGGAGCGGGATGCCGGAGCGTTCCTGGATCGACATCCGCATCACCATGCCCCGGGGCTCGGACCTGGAGCGGGTCGACGAGCTGACCCGGCACTTCGAGGAGCGTCTCGCGGCTATGCCCGAGGTGGAGCGCTTCACCAGCCGGGTGCAGGGCACGGCTTCATACATCCGGGTGGATTTCGCGGCGGAGCTCGAGTTCACCGCGGTCCCGCTCGTCATCGAGGAGCGGATCGTGGCGTACTCCCTGGAGTTCACCGGGGCCGAGGTGCGGGTCTACGGACGGGGACGCGCCTTCTACGGGGGCGGAGGCTCGGCGCCTGACTACCGGATCACGATCCTGGGCTACAATTACGACCGGCTGGCCGAGATCGCCGGGGACCTGGGGTCCCGGCTCCGGGGTCACAGCCGGATCCGGGAGGTGGACACCAACGCCAGCGGCTCCTTCACCCGGGACCGGGCGGTGGAGTTCGCGGCCGAGATCGACCGAGAGGCCGTCGCCCGGCACGGCATCACGGTGGGGGAGGTGGTGAGCGCCATCGGGGTCCACCTGAGGGGAGGCGGCCGGAGCGGCCGGGTCATGGTGGGCGCCGAGGCGGTGAGCTTCCAGGTCCGGCTGGAGGGCTTCCGGCGGACCGACGTGGACGACCTCACCGAGACCGTCATCGCCACGTCACGAGGGAGCCGCGTCCGGCTGGGAGACCTGGTCCGGATCCGGGAGCGGAACGTCCTGACGTCGATCCGGCGCGAGGACCAGCAGTACGAGCGGACGGTGGCGTACGAGTTCCGGGGCCCCCGGGCCCTGGGCGACGTGATCCGGGACGCGACGCTGGAGGCCACCGTCCTCCCGCCCGGCTACTCCCTGGAGGAGCGGACCCCGTGGCGGATCTCGGTGGAGGACGAGCGCCAGATAATCGCGGTGCTCCTGGTGGCCCTCGGGCTCATCTACATGGTGACGGCGGGGTTGTTCGAATCCCTGCGTCAGCCCCTCTGCGTCCTCCTGACCGTCCCCATGGCCCTGATCGGCGTCTTCCTGATCTTCTTCTACGTGGAGGCCACGTTCACCCGGGAGGCCTACATCGGGGTCATCATGATGGGAGGGATCGTGGTCAACAACGCCATCCTCCTCGTCGACCACGTCAACCGGGTGCGGAGGGAGGTGAGGGAGCCGCTCAAAAGCGCCATCCTCCAGGGCACCCTGGAGCGGGTCCGGCCGATCGTGATGACCACGGCCACCACGGTCTTCGGCCTCCTGCCCCTCGTCCTCTTCATGCCCGCGGCCGACGCCACCATCTGGAACGCCCTCACCTACGCCCTCATCGGCGGGCTCCTGGCCAGCACCCTTTTCGTGCTCACGGTGACGCCGGCGCTGTACCTCCTGTTCGAGCGGAAGACGACTCCCGCGGGTCGTTGACCACCCGGAGGGATACCATCATCAATACCATACTACCGGGCGTGGAGACGGTGCTCGGTGAAGCCTGACTGAACATCGAGCGTTGTCCTGGGTTCCGAGTCCATCATGAGACGGCGGCCCCGACCCGGCGTACGAATCGTAGTCCTTCTCTCGCTCTCGGCCTTCGTCGGCTTCGTCCCTTCCTGCTCCCCCGAGACCGGTGATCGCCGCCTGGTCACCCAGGTCGAAACGACCGACTCGGCAGGCGTGAGTCGGGTTCGGATCCTGGATCTCTTCGGGCTCGGGATCCCGGAGGTGACCGCCCGGAGGGTGTGGACGACGGACGTGTCCGAGCTGCACGAGGTCCGGGATGCATGGATCGAGGCGGACGGCAGCGTGCTCCTGGCCAACGCCGGGAATGCCGAGATCGTCCGGCTGGATTCCACCGGGGGTATCATGGCTCGCTTCGGAGCGGCGGGGGAAGGTCCCGGCGAGTTCGCGCAGTTCGGGCTGAGCTGGATCGACGGGAGCCGGGATGGGAGGATCGCGGCCTACGACGAGCGCCTGGCCCGAATCACGGAGTTCGCCCCGGACGGGACGGTCCTGGGGACCCATCGGGTAGCTCCGTCGGGCGACAGGATCTCCCTCCAGGCCGTCGCCTACCTTGCGGAGGGCCGAATCCTGGCCACGTACGGCGAGGTGCGACGGTTCGACCGCGAGGGTCTCGCGAGAGACACCGTGCCACTCCTCTCCATCCCCTTCGGAGAAGCTGCGGATTCTCCCGAGTCGGCTGCCGTCGCGTCGGTCGACACCCTCGGGCTCTGGCCGGGGCAGGAACGGCAGATTTCCCGGACGCCCGAGGGCGCGGCTCGGGTTCCCGTGGGCTTCGCCAACGACTTCCTGTACGACGGTGCTGGGCGGGTGGCCGCGGTCTCTTCGAGCGAAGCGGTGGAGCTGCGGGTCTTCGAGGACGGGCAGCTCGTGGTCATGGTGGAAGCCGATGCGCCGGCTCGTGCGGTGCGTGCCGAGGATGCCGACGCGCTCCGTGAGGATTTCGCGGCGCGCTCACCGGATCGAGCTCTGGACGATCTGTGGAGCGAAGCTCCGGTGAACGAGATCTACCCGACCCTGGATCGCATCGTGGTGACCCAGGACGGGAGCGTCTGGATGGGTATCCATCCGGAGTTTCGAGAGGACCGCCGGACGTTCATCCTCATCGGTCGGCGGGGATTCCCCGTGGGTCGCCTCCGCCTTCCGAAGGAGGCGACGGTCCTTGCCGTCAGGGGCGACCGGGCGGTGGTCTCGACGCGGACCGAGCTGGAAGAGGTGCGGATCGCTCTCTTGAATATCGAGTAGGCTATTAGATAGAAGAACGTAACATAATTATTGACATATACTTGACGGCGTTCGTACGAAGGGATGCTGACGGGGGTGTGCCCCCCCGATGGCCCGATCTTCGGGGCCTCCCGGGGGCGGGGGTCGGATCGGCTACGCTGGCCACGCAGGGCGGGCGGATGGGCCCGGCACCTCGCCGCTCCGGCGAGCGGGGGAGCTCAGGGTGCCGGGAATCCGTCCTGGGGCATCCCCGAGAGCACTCGGAGCGCGTTCTCGTAGTAGAGCTTCCGCAGCACGTCGTCCGGAAGATCGGCGCCGTACATCTTCCAGAAGGCGTGGTAGTCCCGGTAGTAGTCGAAGTACTCGTCGTCGGTCTCCAGGACGCGCCAGTAGTAGGGGTACTCGCCGGGCTGGAAGCTGTCCTTGCCGAAGAGGATCCGGTCCTGGTACTCGGTGAAGAACTCCCGGACGGCCCGAGGCTGGCGGCCCAGGTCGTAGAGGACCGCCCCGATCTCCACGAAGGTGTTCGGGAACTCGTCGAGCATTCGGCCTGCCCGGTCCAGATCGTTGGCGTGCCAGCCCAGGTGGGCCACGATGAAGGTCGTCTCCGGGTGTCGGCGGAAGAGGTTGTCCCGCTCCTCCACGAGCTCATCGAAGGTGGGGCCCTCCGGGTCGTGGTTTCGCCGGTCGGGGAAGAGAGCGAGCTCGAGCCATCGCTCGTTCTCGTAGTCCAGGGGCTCGAAGAACTCCTGGGGCTCGGCCGTGTGGATGAACGCCGGCACGTCCAGGCGAGCCAGCGTCTCCCAGATGGGATCCATCTCGGGATCGTCCACCCGGAGCCGGGAGCCGTCGGGCTTCCGGAGCTCGAGGCCGAAGCTCTTGGGAATCTCGCCGACCCCCACCGCGCCGGCCCGGATGGCTTCCTCGAGCCGGCGGGCGGCGCGCTCGGCCCAATCCGGGCCGAGGTCCCCGAACTCGATCCCGGCCATGACCCGAAAGCGGTCCCGGTGGGGGCTCGCCTCGATGGCCTCCAGCGCGCTCAGGAGCCCGTCCCCTGTCCGATTG
>JBKHJU010000040.1:0-8866 GCA_046537985.1 Longimicrobiales bacterium | reverse complement strand
TCCGGGACGTCCCGGAGGTCCGGACCCTCTCCCCCCGGGTGGAGCTCTTCGGGCTCGTGGGGAACGAGGAACGGTCCCAGGTGGGGCGGATCCTCGGCGTCGATCCTACCCTCGAGTCCCGCACCACCCCCATCGTGGACGCCGTGACCCGGGGACGGTGGCTGTCCGAGGACCCTCCGGGGTATCCCGCACCCCGGGAAGTCGTCCTCGGAAGCGGTGTGGCCCAGCAGCTCCGGGTGGAGCCCGGCGCAGAGCTGGTGACCTTCCTCGAGGCCGCCGACGGCTCCCTGGGCAACGAGCTCCTTCGGGTCGTGGGGGTGGCCCGCACGGGCAACACCGCCGTGGACCGGAATACGGTCTACATCCATCTGGACGACGCGCAGCTCCTCGGCGCCCTGGGCGAGGAGATCCACGAGGTGGCAATCCGGACGGCGGACCTCACGACGGCGCGTCGGACGGCCGACGAGGTGGCTCGGGTCATCGAAGGCCAGGACGCTCTCGTCGTCCGTTCCTGGCAAGCGATCATGCCGGGGATCGACCAGATGGTCGTCCTCTTTCGCCGGTCGTACTGGATCCTCTACCTCCTGGTCTACCTGCTGGCTGCCGCGGGAATCGTGAATACCCAGCGCATGAGCGCCCTGGAGCGGCGACGGGAGTTCGGGGTCATGGTGGCCGTCGGCATGCGACCTCGCCGCCTCCTCGGCACCCTGACCGTGGAGACCACGGTGCTCGGCGTCCTCGGCGCCCTCGTCGGAAGCTCCTTCGGATCGGCCCTCGCCTGGTACCACTCCACCCGGGGCTTCGACATGGGCCTCCTCGCGGACCAGGCCACCTTCTCGTACATGGGCGTGGCCTTCTCGGAGCGCCTCTACTTCGTCCTCACGCCCACCCACGTCGTCCAGCCCATCCTCGTCATGGCCTTCGTGGCCATGCTCAGCGGCCTCTGGCCCGCCTACCAGGCCTTCCGGATCGATCCGGCGCCCACGATCGCGGGGAGGACCTGACATGGCCGGGAACGCTCGCCGCGGATGGGGGCTCGCCCGGGGATCGATCCTCTGGAAGGTGGCGTGGCGCAATCTTTGGAGGCACCGGGGCCGGACCTTCATCATGGGCTCCGCCGTCGCCTTCATCTACGCCCTCACCCTCGTGGGTCTGGGAGTGAACGACGACGGCCACCGACGCATGCTGGACGAGGCGACCCGGGCGGCCGGGGGCGACATCCTGGTCCACGGAGACGGCTACTGGTCGTCCCGGGCCAGCGACATCGTCGTCCGGGACGCCGAGAGGGTGCTCGAAGAGGTGGGGAGCGTCGAGGGCGTCCGGGTGGCCATCCCCAGGATTCTCGTCAACGGACTGCTCAGCACGTCGACGGCCTCGTCCGCGGTCTTTCTCCAGGGAATCCGTCCGGACGTCGAATCGGAGATCTCCGACATCCGCGACGACCTGGTCGAAGGCCGATTCCTGGAGGGGGAGGTGTCCGATCCCCTGGTGCTGGGACGAGAGCTGGCGGAGCGCCTGGAGCTCGAGCTCGGGGACCGGGTCGTCCTCACGGCGTCGGATCCCGACGGGGAGCTCGTGCGTGCCCTCTTCCACCTGTCGGGAATCCTGGAGACCGGATCGCGGCGGCTCGACGAGACCGTGGGATACACCACCGTGGACGCGGCCCGGAGCGCCGTGGGGATGGAAGGTGCGCTCACCCAGATCGGGGTGCTCCTGACCGACGACGCCGACGTCGACGCCGTGACGGTCCGGATCCGAAGCCGCCTCGGGACCGAAGGGAGCGGGGCTGCGGGAGCGGCCGGCGACCTCGAGGTCCTCCCCTGGCAGGAAGCGGTCCCCGAGATGGTGGGCTTCATCGAGCTGGACGAGGCCTTCGGCGCCATCTACATGGTGGTTCTCCTGGTGGTGGTCCTCTTCTCCATCGCCAACACCTTCCTCATGGCCGTCATGGAGCGGGTCCGGGAGCTCGGGCTCCTGAACGCCCTCGGGCTCCGGGGCGGAGGCATCGCCCGGCTGCTGCTGGCCGAGACGGCCCTCCTCACCCTCCTGTCCATGGGTCTCGGCTTCGCCCTGGGCTACGGAGGCCACCTGGCCATCTCCCACTGGGGGATCTCGGTGGCGGCCTGGGGGCTGGAGGAGATGCAGATCTCCGGGGTCGACCTCTCGGACCTGGTGTTCTACAGCACCCTCGATCCCGTCCGCTGGGGCCTGGCATCGGCCCTGGTGGCCGGAGCCACGGTGGCCAGCGCCATCTATCCGGCGTGGCGGGCCGCGCGCCTGGCCCCCGCCGAAGCCATGCGATTCTTCGAGTAAGGAACGACTCATGATCCCGACCTCCGGCGACGTGGAGACCGCAATCCCGGGCGAGAGCTCGGCCACCTGGGAGGGGGACGCCGTCATCCGGGTGAGGGGGCTCACCAAGGTCTACCGCCAGGGGGAGCTGCAGGTGCACGCCCTCCGGGGTGTCGATCTCGACGTGGCCTACGGCGAGTTCACCGCCGTCACCGGCCCCTCGGGCTCCGGAAAGACCACGCTCCTGAACATGATGGGCGCCCTGGACCAGCCCACCGAAGGATCGGTCGTCGTGTCCGGCCACGACGCCTCGGGGATGACCGGCGGCGCGGCTGCCGACTTTCGACTGGACCACGTCGGCTTCGTCTTCCAGGCGTACAACCTCATCCCGGTCCTCTCGGCCTACGAGAACGCCGAGTTCACCCTCCTCCTCCGGGGGCTGCCGGCCGACGAGCGCCGGGCCGTGGTGGAGCCCCTCCTGGAGCGGGTGGGGCTGGGAGACATGATGGACCGCAAGCCTCCCGAGCTCAGCGGCGGCCAGCAACAGCGGGTCGCGGTGGTCCGGGCCCTGGCCACCCACCCGGACGTGGTCCTGGCCGACGAGCCCACCGCCAACCTCGACTCGGGCACCTCGGGAGAGCTCCTGGATCTCATGCTCGAGCTCAACCGGGAGATGGGGATCACCTTCGTCTTCTCCACCCACGACGAGACGGTGATCGAGCGAGCCCGCCGGGTGGTGCGGCTCCTGGACGGTCAGGTGGGGAGCATCGACGTGCGGGCGCCGGCGGGATGAGTGGGAACGGTGCGGGTGGGATGACGCATGCGGACGATGCTGGAATGACGAGCTGCCGACCGGAGGAAGCCGAGTCGCCGACGACGCGGCGCGGGAGGAAGAGCACGGGCCGAATCCCGAAGAGCATATCGACGCTGATTCGGCCGTCGGTGACCCGCGCCGTGACCGCCACCCTCGCCGTCGCCACCGCCTTCGCGGCTGCCACCGCCCTCGCGGTCGGCGTCGTCGTGGCGATCCCCGGCGGCCTCGAGGGACAGGAGCCCGACGCCGACTCGCCCCTCTCCGTGTCCATGGGCGGCTACATCCACGTGGTGACGGGGATTCACGATACCGGATTCCCCCTCCCCACCGGCGATCCCATCTCGGCCTTCAACGGCGACGTGCTTCGCCTGCAGTGGAGCCTCTCGTGGGAGGATCGGCTATCGGTGGATGTGCACAACCGGCTCCAGACGCGGATCTCCACCTCCAGCCAGGAGCTCGTCGGATCCGTGGCGGGCCTCGGCGTGACCCGGGATCCGGGACGGGCCGTGGATCTCGAGTCGGTGTGGATCGAGAAGGAGCGGCTTCGCCTCTGGCACGACCTGGACCGGGCGTCGGTGACCGTCTACACGCCGGTGGCCGACGTCACCGCGGGGCGTCAGGGGATCGCCTGGGGGAGCTCTATACTCTTTCCGGTCGTCGACCTCTGGGCTCCCTTCAGCCCCTTCGAGCTCGACACCGAGGTCCGTCCCGGCATCGACGCGATCCGGGCTCTCGCCTATCCCTTTCCGGGGCTGGAGGTGGACGCCGTGGTCGCCGATCGGGGCGCGCGGGACACGTGGTCGGGCGGCGTGCGGGGAACCTGGTCCCTCTCGTCCGCCGACGTCTACGGAGCCGTGGCCCGGGTCTGGAACGAGGCAATGGCGGCCGGAGGCGTGACCCGGCTTTTCGAGACGACCCGGGTCCGGGGAGAGCTCCTCGTCCCCCACGATCTCGATTCGGACGAGTGGATGGATCCCCGGGCGACCGTGGGATTCGACTGGCTCGGAAACCGGTGGACCGTGTCTGCCGAGTACCACTTCAACGGCCTCGGAGCTTCGGGTCCGGACGGGTATCCGTCGGTCCTGACGAGCGAGCCCTACGCCCGTGGCGAGAGCTATTTCCTTGGACGGCACTACCTCGGAGGTCTCGCATCGTGGACCCTGGACCGGGACGAGCGGGTCCACCTGAGCTCCAGCGTCCTGGTCAACCTCCAGGACCCGAGCGCCGCCTTCTTCCCCGCCCTCCGGTGGGCTCCGGGCCAGACCACCGCCCTCTCGGTCGGGGGCCTGTTCACCCTGGGAGAGCACCCCACCTTTCCTCCAGGCATGATCCCGGGGATCCGTAGCGAGTACGGGACCTACGGAACGCTGGGCTACGCCCGGATCTCGGTCTTCTTCTGAGGATCACCGGCCCTCGGCCACCACCTCGTTGCCGAGGACTCGGACGCCCTCGACCTCGACCTCGAAGACGTCGCCCGGCTCCAGAGCCTGGGTCGAGCCCATGGTCCCCGTCCACACCAGGTCACCCGGATAGAGGGTGAAGTACTGGCTGTCGAGACCCGTGACGAGATGGGGTCCCACTGCGTTGAAGGTCCGGGTACCCTTGGCCCGGGTCCACTGGATGTCGGCGGACTGCCAGTCCCGGGCGCTCACGTCGTTGCCCGCGCTCACGCCGAAAAGGTTGTCACCAGCGTCCTCCAGGGCCACGTTGCGGGCCGTGGCGGCGATGACCACGACCATCTCGGCCTCGTAGTGTAGGGAGCGTCGGAGAGCCGGTGGATGGTCTCGCCCTGCAGCTCACCCCAGTAGACCTCGTCGCCCTGCTGATACCGCACGAACCGCTGGGTGTCCTGGGCCTGCAGGGGAAGCTGCACCAGGAGCACCAGCGCGACGAGGGAGATCGTGACCCGCTTCATCGCTCCTTTTCCGAATTTCGATACGGACGACCCGCGCGACCGGACGAAGCGACCCGCCGCGCCGCAAGAGTGGATCGGTGAATCCGGGGGAAGGCCCGGACCGCCGCGAATGGGTGATCCCGGGAACCCATTGGCCGACCCATTGGCCCACGATCGGGCTCGCGGGGATCAGGAAGCCCCGGTCTCCACGACTCCGACGGCATCGTCGGGCGAGACGGTGAAGTACGTCCACATGCCCATGGCGGCGTGCATCTGGATGTAGCAGATCATGGCGTACTCGCCCTCGGCCTCGGCGGTGAAGGTGATGGTCTCGCTCTGGCCGGACTGGGTGGCGCGGGCCTTGGAGGTCGCGCCCCGGGTGACGGCGCCGTCGAAGACGGGCGTCGGATCGACGTCGGGGGGATACGTGTCCTGGGGCTCGCCGATGCCCAGGCTGTGGGGATTCTGCGTGTCTTCGTTGACGAACTCGATGGTGACCTCGTACCCCTCGGGAACGATGATCTCGGCGCTGCCGTCGAAATAGCCGTTGAAGTTCCAGGCCCGGTTCTCGTCGGTGGAGCCCGCGACGATCTCCATGCTCACCGTCTGGGCATCGTGATCCACCTCCATCCAGTCGGGCACCGTCGGCTCCTGGGCCGAGAGGGACCCGCTACCGGAGGCGAGAAGGGCGATGGCGAGGGCGATCGCCGCACGCTGTAACTTGACCATGGGGTGATTCTCCTCTGATGACTGTGGACCGTCTGGTTTCATGCGACACCGCCGGCGGGAGCCAGGTTCCCCCGGCGCCCTCCGATCTTCGGGAGCGGCGTCCTCAGTGGCTCATCACCCAGAGGAGGACGTTGATTCCCAGGCCGTAGGCGGGGGGTGAGAACAGGTAGAAGAACCGGGGATCCGCCGCGGTCTCGCGCTCCCAGCCGTCCGCGATGTCGGTGTCGTGGCTCACCAGCACCAGGAGCCGGCCGTGATCGTCGAAGACCCCGTGGAGTCGGGGCGTGTCCGTCTCCCGGCCGAACTCCGACGTCTCGCCTCCGCTTCGACTCCAGGACTGGAAAGACGGGATCTGGGGAATCTCCTCCACCACGTAGTGGGTGGAGAATAGGGGGTGGTCCGGGGTGAGCTCCTCCACCTCGTACTCCGGGAGGATCCGGTCCATCTCCCGGTTGAAGTACGACCAGGCCCGCTCCCCCCAGAGGTCGTCGGCCCAGAGGAAGCCCCCCTTGAGGAGATACTGCCGTAACCCCGCCACTTCGGCCTGGGTGAAGGTCACCGAGCCCGGGTCCGACATGAAGAGGAAGGGGCACTTGAAGAGGTCGGGATCGGTGGCCCGGACTGCGGCGAACCCGGGATCCCCGTTCTCCCAGTGATCGATCCGCGTCGACGTGAGCTCCGCGACGCGGTTCATGAAGTTGTGGTCGGCCGCGGGATAGTCGGTGCTCCATCCGAGACCGGACGGCATTCCCCTGCTGGCGTCGTACCAGAGCCGGCAGAAGACGAATCCCCCCTGGGCCTCGGGCATCCCCTCGGTGATGGGACTTCTGTACCGCCCCTCGCTGGAGCGACGGCCGAAGGACTGGGCGTTGGCGGCCTCGGCCACCAGCGTCAGCCCCAGCCCGAGAAGGAGGGCGATCCACAGGGTTCGCTTCATCGACATCCGATTCCGGTTCTCGTCACGTCGCGTCGCGGGTCCGGACGGACCTCGTTCGGGACCCCATCGAAGCGACCCGCTACTCGTTCCCGCCCGGCATCGACCCCGTGGGCATGCCGGGAATCACCATGTGGTGGTCCCCGTGCCCGTCCATGTGGATCTCGGTCTGCCGCGGATCGGGAATGATGTTCGTCGCCCAGCCCCCCTGGTTGCCCACCCCGTGGAGGATGGCCATCCGGTTCCAGTCGTACCAGGACGTCCCCATGTAATTGGGATCCTGGAAGCGGCTCAGGCTCGCCAGGAGCGCGTCCGATTCGCCCTGGGCCCCCTCCTGGACGAGGGTGTTGGCGACCACGTCGTGGAACAGGTTGGCGTTGTCCAGGATGGCGGCGGCGTCGGGGTGGTAGGCGACGAGGGCGGGAGCGATGGTCGGCGCCATGGGCATCTCGCTCGGGAAGCGCTCAGGGGGATTCTCCAGCATGCTCCAGTATCGGGCCATGACGGCCATGATCCCCGCCCGGCGGCGCTCGGGAGCCTGATGGCGGATCAGGGGCTCGAAGGCCGCGAGCTGGAGCCACCGATGGGCCCACATGAGGCCGTGGAGGTGGGGGTAGGCCTCACGGAACGCCTCCGACCGGGACTGATCCGCCACGAGGCCCAGGTCCTTGGGGTCGGTGAGAAAGGCCGTCTCCGGATCGGCCCGATACTCGGACACCAGCGCCTCCACGTCCCGGAACTTCGCCGTGGCGTCGGGATCGGCGTAGATGGCCAGGAGATCCCGGTGGAAGTCGTCGGCCCGCTCGAGGGCCACGAGAACCCGGTCCGGCACCACGTCGGGCACCAAACCCGCGTTTCCGGAACCCTCGCCCGCGGCCATGGCGGCCTCCCACCCCGGATCGGCCAGGACGTCCCTCACCAGCCGGTCGTAGGCCTCCCTGTCGGCCCGCTGGGACGATCCGTCCCGATCCAGGACCGCTTGGTAGATGAGACCGTGGCTCGCTTCGAATGCGTTCAGGAGATCGGCGAGGTAGGGGTGATTCCTCTCGACGGCGTCCCCCTGCCCGCCCTCCCCGGCGCCGGCTTGCTGGGCCGCGACGGGGCTCGCAGGTGCCGCCGCACCCGCAGCGAGCAGGGCTGCAGCGAGGAGGGCGACGGAACGCACACGGATGATGGAGGCCTTCATGGGTCGATCCCGGATTTGATGACGATTTCGGTACCACGAGAGCTCTCGGCCGACGACCCGTCGGCCCCGGACGTCCCGGGCCTCTCACAGCACACGGGACCCGGGCGAGCAGGGGTCGATGTCACGAAAAAAGGGTATCGGCCGCCGTTGGGCCAATACCCCCCTCGATTCCGAAAGTTTGACCGGAGAATCCGCTCCGGATCAGACGATGAGGTTCGTCAGGTAGGCGCCCACCCAGGCGAGGATGAGCATGTAGGAGAACTGGATCGCCGGCCACTTCCATCCGGCCGTCTCCCGCTTCATGACGGCCACGGTGGACATGCACTGGAGGGCGAAGACGAAGAACACGAGGAGGGCCAGGGCGGCGCCCAGGTCCAGGCTCCCCTGGAGACGGGCCATGAGCTCCATGGAGCCCTCGGTGGCGTCCTCGACCCCGTAGATGGTACCCAGGGTGCCGACGATGACCTCCCGGGCCGCCAGGGAAGACACCAGCCCGACCCCGACGCGCCAGTCGAAGCCCAGGGGCTCGATGACCGGCTCCATGACCTGACCCATCCGGGCCAGCACGCTGTCGTCGATGGGGGGCGGCCCCTCAGGCGTCAGGGGGAACTGGGTCAGAAGCCAGAGGACCACCACCACCGAGAAGATGATCCGCCCCGCCCGACGCAGGAAGATGCGGCTCCGGTCCAGGAGGCGGATCCCCAGGGACTTGAGGGTGGGCACCCGGTACGGGGGCAGCTCCAAGACGAAGGCCGCCCCCTCGCCCCGCAGCAGCGTCCGCTTCAACAGGAAGGCCGTGCCGATGGCCGCCACCACGCCCAGGGCGTACAGCCCCAGGAGGGTCGCCGCCCGGGTCCCCATGAAGGGGCCCAGGAGGGGCCGCTGGGGAATGAATGCCGCGATGAGCAGCGCGAATACGGGAAGGCGGGCCGAGCACGTCATGAATGGAGTCACGAACATCGTAGCCAGCCGGTCCCGTTCGTTCTCCACGGTGCGTGACGCCAGGATGGCCGGGAC
>JBKHJU010000039.1:0-9059 GCA_046537985.1 Longimicrobiales bacterium | reverse complement strand
CCGCTGCGTCGGCCCCGGTCTCCGCATCCGCCTCGGTCTCCACGTCGGCTTCGGCGCCCGTCTCCGCGCCCGGCGCCGACTCCCCGTCGCGGGCGAAGACGCGGATCCGGAGCGTGTCCCCCGCGCCTCGAACCCGCCACTCCACGGGTTCGGCCCGGGGGGCCGGCCGTCGGGCCGGCTCCACCGTCGGCTCCAGCTCCGGGCCCGCTTCCTCCAGCAGCCATCCGGCCACGCCGGACCAGAGCCTCCGGTACGTCTCCCGGGGCGCTCCGTCCCGGGCCGCCCAGCGCCAGAATCCCGACGCCAGGAGGAGGACGGTCCGCCGCCCCTCTCCCGGAACGAGGGCCACGACGGGGTCGAGGGGCCCCTGACGACCCTGGCGTGCCATCAGGGGCTCCCGGGCCTCCGGAAGGGGCGTGACGAGGCGCAGGTGGTCGGTGAGGGGCGGCAGGCCCTCGAGGAGGGTGCCGGCGAGCTCTCCCGCCAGAGGGGAGGACGGAAGGTCCGGGCTCACGTACCACTCCCCGGTCCGGGGCTCGGTGAGCTCCACCCCCAGCGGCGGGCCCACCGAGGCATCACCGGCCGCGACGACGACCCTCCTCCCCGACGCAGCGAGCTCCCGGATCCAGTCCGGACTCCCCGACGTGAGCCCCTGGATCACCAGAATTTCGGCGGTCTCGGCCAGGCTCCGGACCCGATCCTCTTCGACCATCCCCGCGCGGTCCATCCCCTGTCCCATGGAAAGCCAGCGCCCTCCGGCGAGTCGGAGGAAGCCTCCACCGTCCAATCCCGCGACCTGCTCCAGCACCGGGATCAGGTACCGGGGCTCCCAGGCCGCCTCCAGGGAAAGGACGACGAGCCCCGACCGTCCTTCCTCGACCTCGAGATAGTGGGTCCGGAGGTCGTCGGGCTCGAACACGTCTCCGGGCAGTGCCGCCGCGACGCGGAGGCGGTACCCTCCCTCGTCCCCGGGTGCGACGAAGTCGAGCTCGTGTCGGGTCGTGCGGCCGGCCCCCGGCAGCGGAACCCGGCGGGAGTCGGTGAGCTGGTCGTCGATCCGGAGCTCCAGGGTCACCGAATCGGTGGCCTCGGAGGCGACGGCACCGCCGTCTCCCTCTGCGCCTTCGGGTCCTGCCGCTCCGCCCACACCCTCCCCGCCTCCCCCCTCACCGGCCAGGAGCACCTCGAGGGCGCCCTCCTCGCCGGCCGGAAGGGTGCCGGGGCCCGTCACCTGGGCGATTCCGGCATTTCGCACGGGGAACCCCACGTCCACGGACCGAACCCCCAGGCCCGTGGACTCCAGCACCCGGGACACGGACACCGGATCCTCCAGCCGAAAGTCGGAGACGACCTCCACCGAGACGGCCCCGAGGGACGCGGCGCGCTCCAGGGCCGGCGCGAGCCGGGATCCCGGATCGGAGGGGGAGCCGGCCTGCACCGAGTCCACCTCCGCGGTGCGGACCGACGAGCCGAACAGGAGGACGCGCGCCCCCGACCCGGCGAGCTCCGATGCGCGCTCCATTCCCCGCTCCCAGGCGCTCGCCCCGGTGGGGTCCGCTTCCCGCCCCGGGGTGGCTCCCATGCTCAAGGAGGCGTCCAGGAGAAGGGTGGGGGGCTCGATCTCCCCCCCTCCCCACGACGCCGGAACAGCCGGATTCCAGAAGAGGAGGACGAGGAGGAGAAGCGTGACCGCCCGGAAGGTCGCCAGAAGGAGGCGCCCCCGGACCGGGGGTTCTCGACGCAGATAGATCCAGAAGGCGAATCCGGCGGCCAGGACGGCCGCCAGGAGGACCAGCACGATCTCGAGGGAAGCGAGGGAGCTTCCCCCGCTCACTCCTCCTCCCCGTCCTCTCCTGCCGACGGAGCGTCCGTCGAAGCGTCGATCCCGGCGGTGCGGAGGGGAGAGGGCTCCGAGCCCCGGGCATCACCGGGAATGCGGTCCATCAGGGCCCGGACCGAGTCGAGGTGGGACGTCCACTCCTCCCACCGGTCCTCCGGCACCGGATCGCCGGGTGGGAGCTCGATGGCCAGGGGGTCCCGGGCCTCGCCGTTTCGTCGCAGCTCGTAGTGGAGGTGGGGTCCCGTGGCCAGCCCCGTGGAGCCGACGTACGCGATCTCCTGGCCTTGGCGGACCCGTGTTCCGGACCGAATCCCGTCGGCGAAGCCCTGGAGGTGGGCGTAGCGAGTGCGAAATCCATTGGGATGGCGGATCTCCACCATGTTGCCGTAGCCCCCGTCGGGCCCCGCGTGGATCACCACCCCGTCTCCGGTGGCCATGACCGGGGTCCCCCGGTTCGCCGCGTAATCGACGCCGGTGTGCGCGCGCCAGGTCTTGAGGACGGGGTGGAAGCGGGACGGGTTGAAGCGGGAGGAGATGTAGCGGAACTCCAGGGGCTTGCGCAGGAAGGCCCGCCGCACCGAGCGGCCCTCCTCGTCGTAGTACGTGCCCCGACCATCCCCGTTGGGGTCGAACCGGAAGGCACGATAGGCCGTTCCCTGGTTCACCAGCTCCGCCGCGATGATCTGGCCTGTCCGCATGGAGCCGTCCGGGCGCACCTCACGCTCGAAGACGAAGCGGTAGCGGTCTCCCTCCCGGATCTGGCGGGAGAAGTCCACCTGCCACTGGAAGACCTGATCCAGGCGGTGAATCATGGCCACCCGATCCAGGGCCGGCACCGTCTCCAGATCCGGGTTCCGGAGGACGGCGTACCAGAGCATGCTCTCGATGGACCCGTTCACGAACAGCGTGTCCGTCGTCGTGGGGGTCTCGAAGGTGCTCGCCCGCCAGCTCACGGGGTCGTCTCGCTCGAGACGGAGGGTCTCGTCCGGGCTGAGGGAGACCTCCATCCCCCGAAGCCATCCGTCGGGGGTCCTCCGGAGGGTGATCCGGGTCCCGGGCGCCAGCCTGCGGGGACTCGCCTCCTCTCGGAAGGCGTCCAGGAAGGATTCCTGCTCGTTGGCGGTGAGGTCGGCCTGGTTCCACAGGACGCGTCCGAGGGTCTCGCCGTTGCCGAGGGTGAGATCCTCGGTCGTCTCGGCCGGGGGGGCGTAGAGGGGCTCCAGGCGCGCCACCTCTTCGGGAGCCGCCGTGGCCAGGGACGACGACCACGCCAACCCGATGCCGAGCGCCAGGATGGCACCGGCGAGCAGGTAGGTCGCGGGCGGCCCGAGATCCGTCTTCGACATGAGACTCCCTGATCAGTCCATCTGCCTGCGGATGAAGGTCGGAATGTCCAGCTCGCCGATCTGATCCGCCGAAACCACCCTCTCCGGATACCGGCTCATGGGAACGACGGTTCCGTCGCGACCCCCGCCTCCCACGGCGCGCATCCGTCCCTCCTCGGCGGACGATCCGGGCTCCCGCCGGCGGTGCTCCCGGGGTCGACCCTGCTGCTGGGGACGGCGGCGGGCACCGAAGTCGGCAGGAATGACCTTCTCGTCCTTATGGCTGCCGTCGTCGAAGCCGGTGGCGATGACCGTGACGCGGATCTTCCCTTCCAGATCGGGATCGTGAACCGCGCCGAAGATGATCTCCGCCTCGTCGCCCGCCTCTTCCTGAATGATAGTAGAGATCTGGGTGACCTCGTCAATGGCGAGATCCATGCCCCCGGTGATGTTGATGAGCACCCCCTGGGCCCCTCGGATGGACACGTCGTCCAGAAGGGGAGAGGACACGGACTCCTGTGCCGCCTCCTGGGCCCGATTGTCTCCTTCGCCGAATCCGGACCCCATGAGGGCCGGCCCGCGGCACGACATGATGGTGCGTACGTCGGCGAAGTCCACGTTCACCTCACCGCTGACGCGGATGAGGTCGGAGATGCCCTGGGTGGCGTGGAGAAGAACCTCGTCCGCCTTCTTGAGCGCGTCCTTGAAGGTGGTTCCCTTGGGGACCACGGACAGGATCCGGTCGTTCGGGACCACGATCATGGTGTCGGCCGTCCGTCGGAGCTCGTCCAGCCCCTGTTCGGCCTGGCGATCCCGCTTCTTGCCCTCGAAGGCGAAGGGCCGGGTGACGACTCCGATGGTGAGGGCTCCCAGCTCCCGGGCGATCTCGGCCACCATGGGGGCGCCGCCGGTTCCGGTCCCACCTCCCATCCCGGCGGTCACGAACACCAGGTCCGCACCCTTCAGCGCGGCCCGCACATCGTCGGCGCTCTCGGCCAGGGCCTGACGTCCGATCTCGGGCCGGGCTCCGGCACCGAGCCCCCGGGTGAGCTTCTTTCCCAGCTGGATGGTCACCTGGGCCCGGGACTGCTTGAGGGCCTGCGCGTCGGTGTTGGCCGAGATGAACTCGACCCCCTCCAGATCCTCGTCGATCATGCGGTTCACGGCGTTTCCGCCGGCGCCTCCCACGCCCACCACCTTCATGCGGGCGTTGCGGCTCGGGTGCTCCTCGAATTCGAAGATCATCATCGTCTCCTCCGTGCGTCAGCGGGGTGAAAAGGTCCATCGTGATTCAGGTCCGGCGCGGTCGCGGGGCTCGCGATCCCGCCGGTCGTAGTGTCCGGCGCGATCGAGTCCATCAGAAGAACTCCTTCAGCCAGGCCATGGCCTTCGAGGCCCAGCCCGAGACCAGGGTCGAGGCGCCTTCGCCGGTCTCGTCGAACCGGTCCGACCCGTAGAGGGCCAGACCGGCCGCCGTGGCGAAGCGGGGACGACCCACGGCGTCGGCGAGGCCGGTGAGCCCCTCGCCGGGCACGCCGAACCGGACCGCCGCGGCGAAGCTCTGCTGCGCCAGCTCCAGGGTTCCCGGAAGGGCGGCGCCCCCACCGGTGAGGACGATCCCCGCCCCCAGCAGATCCAGCAGCTCCCGGCCGTCGAGCTCGTCCATGACGAGGCCGAAGATCTCGTCCATCCGCTGTTCGATGATGTGGGCCAGGAGCTCCCGGGCCACGTGACGCCTCTGGCTCGGAGCGGGCCCCGGCAGCTCCAGCGTCTCCTGGGGATCCACGAACTGGGCGAAAGCCATCCCGTGGAGCTCCTTGGCCTTCTGGGCCTCGGCGAAGGGAATGGAGAGACCCTTGATGAGGTCGTTGGTCACCGTCACGCCGCCGAAGGGGAGGACCGACACGTGACGGATCTTGCCCTCGTAATAGACGGCCAGGTCGGTGCTTCCCCCTCCGAGCTCCACCATGGCGACCCCCACCTCCTTCTCGTCCTCGGTGAGGACGGCCCGGGCCGAAGCCAGGGGCTCCAGGACGAGCTCCTGGACCCGGTATCCGGCCTTGGCCACCGCCTTTCGAATGTTCGTCG
This sequence comes from Longimicrobiales bacterium, assembly GCA_046537985.1. Lineage (GTDB taxonomy): Bacteria > Gemmatimonadota > Gemmatimonadetes > Longimicrobiales > Gaopeijiaceae > JBKHJU01. The sequence goes on along the minus strand of JBKHJU010000039.1, from coordinate 3,806 downwards.
CCACCGACGACGCGCAGGTGACCAGGTAGACGTCGGCCTCGAGGCGGGTCCCGGACATCCCCACCGGATCCGTGATCCCCGGCTGATGATCCACCGAGTACTGCTGGGGGATGGCGTGGATGAGCTCCCGCTCGGGCGGCAGCGCCACGGCCCGGGCGACCTCGTGGACCCGACGCACGTCCGAGGAGGTGATGTCCTCCCCGCCCACGGCCACGACTCCGTGGGAGGAGCGGGCTTCCATGTGGCTCCCCGAGATGCCGGTGTAGAGCCGATCCACGCCGACTCCGGCCATGAGCTCCGCTTCCTTCATCGCGCTCCGGATGGACTCGGTGGTCTCCTCGATGTGGGTCACCGCCTCCCGGCGCACCCCGGCCGTCTTGGCCTGACCCACGCCCAGGATCTTGGGCTCGGGCCGCCGCCCCGGCTCTCCTGTCAGCTCCGCGATGACCGCACAGGTCTTCGTGGTCCCGATGTCCAGGCCGGCGATGAGGTTGGCTCGCATGCTCACGCTCCTAGTCGGCCCGCCGGCGATTCGACGACGCTTCGGCCAGCCGGACCACGACCTGGTCGTCGTACCGGAGGTCGACGACGCGCACGGCGTCGGCCCCCACCCGTTCGGAGGCGTGGGCCAGGGCCTGCATTCCCTCATGGAGTCGGAGAGACGTGAGCGGCGCCCGGAACCGGAGCTCCACCCGGGGATCCAGGAGGGTCGCCACGACGCCGCCCCGGGGCGCCAGGGCGAGATCGGAAAGGGCCGCCACCAGTCCCGGGTCGAGGACCCGGAGCCTCCCCACCTCCCGGGCCAGGGCCCTCAGCTCCTCGGCGGAGAGCTCCCGCACGCCCCCGGCCACCGCGGAACGGATCACCGGCAGGTCCAGCCGATGGAGCGAAGGATCCACCGGAAGGGTTCGCCCCTCGGCGTCCACGGGCTCCAGCGTCGGCCGGGCGACCAGCGCCACCGGCGTCTTCTCCCGCACCCGGAAGACGAGACCCCGGGGCAGATCCCGCCGGATCTCCACGTCCTCGACCAGGGGATGGTCCCGAAGCCGGTCCTCCCACGCCGAAGGATCGTCCCACACGCTGGCTCCCGAGGGGATCCGGGCCCAGCGAAGCACCTCCTCCACTCCGAGAAAGCGGGCGTCCTCAACTGCGAAGCCGGTGGCCCGGAACGCGTCCATCCGGGCCAGGAGTCCGGGGATCCGGGAGACGCCGTGGATCACCGCGACCACCAGGGCGACCCCTCCGAGCCCCACCGCACCCCGAAGGAGCCAGCGGAGGCGGTTCGGGCCGTCGGGCCGCCGCCGCCGCGCCTTCGACGACCGCGGCCTCCCTCCGGGCGCGGCTCGAGCCCCGGACCGATGCTCAGCCATGCTTTCCCCCTCCGGCCGCGACGGACCGGTGGACGGCATCGTCCAGCGCCTCGAGGATCCGGGGTCCCACGACCTCCACCGACCCCGCTCCCATGGTGACGCAAAGGTCGCCAGGGCGAAGGGACGCGGCCACGGCCTCGGCCAGGCCGTCGAGGTCGGCGTGGTAGTGGACCGACCGGCCTCTCGAGCGGCGCGTCGCGTCGGCCACCAACTCCCCCGTGACGCCGGGGACGGGTTCCTCCCGGGCCGGGTAGACGTCGGTGACCCAGGCTTCGTCCGCCAGGGCCAGGGCCACACCGAACTCTTCGTGGAAATCCCGGGTGCGACTGAAGAGGTGGGGCTGGAAGACGGCGACCAGGCGCCGCTCGGGATGAGCCGCCCGCGCCGCCTGGAGGGTGGCCCGCACCTCGGTGGGGTGGTGGGCGTAGTCGTCCACCACTTCGATTCCGGCCACGCTCCCCAGGCGCTGAAAGCGCCGCCCCACGCCCCGATACCGCTCCAACCCGGCGAAGATGTCGTCCCACGCCACGCCCAGGAACCGGGCCACGGCCGCGGCCGCGAGAGCGTTGCGGACGTTGTGAAGCCCCGGCACGCCGAGACGCGCTTCGCCCCGGTCCCGCCCCTCCTCGACCACCCGGAAGCGAAAGCCTCCGGTCGGTCGCGCCACGGTCCCGGTCCCCGGATCGTCGCTCCGGACGGCGGAGGCGCGGACGCCGGAGTCCCGGGCGCGAGAGGCCCGGACCTCCACCGCCCGGAGCTGGACGCCGGGGTTCAGGCCGTAGGCGTAGCCCCGGGCTCCGACGACGGGGAGGAGGCGCGACGCCTCCGGATCGTCGCCACAGACGACGACTCGCCCGGCGACCCTCGATCGGCCCGCGACACCCCCGGCACCGGCAACGGACCCGTCGGCAGCTTCGGCGGAAACCGGCTCTTGGGGCACCGACTGTACGAAGGTCCGGAAGGCCGTCCGGACTCCCTCCAGATCTCCGTAGATGTCCAGGTGATCGGCCTCGACGTTCGTCACGACGGCCACGTCGGGGATCAGCTCGTGGAAGGAGCGGTCGTATTCGTCGGCCTCGACCACGAAGAGGTCGCTTCGGCCGTGTCGGTAGTTCCCGTCCCACGACGGCACCCTCCCTCCCACGAAGGCCGTGGGATCGAGGCCGGCCGTGGAAAGGACCTCCGCGATCATGGCCGTAGTGGAGGTCTTTCCGTGGGTGCCGGCGACGGCCAGGACCCGCCCCCGGTTCACCCAGCTCCCCAGGGCGCGGGCCCGCTTCAACACGGGAAGCCCCCGCTCCCGGGCGGCATCGAGCTCGGGATGGTCCGACGGGACGGCAGCCGACGTGATGAGGGCCACCGCGCCGGAAACGTGGGCGGGATCGTGACCTTCGTGCACCCGGGCACCCAGGGTCACCAGGCGCTCCGTGGTGGGCCCGGAACGGAGGTCGCACCCGGTCACCTCTCCCCCGGACCGGAGGACCGCCTCGGCCAGGGCGGACACGCCGGCTCCACCGATCCCCACGAAGTGGATCGGGCCCCGGTCCCGGGTCGCGAGCCCGCGCAGGTCGACTTCGTCGGGGGTGGCACGCGCCCCCTCGGGCGGCCTGCGGGCCACGTCACGCTCCTCCGGATCGTGTGGCGTCACGAGACGCCTCCCCCGTCCAGAAGGCTCGCGATGGCTCCCGCGATCTCCTCGGAAGCGCGGGGGCGGCCCCGTTCCCGAGCGGATCGCCCCATGGATTCCAGCCTGTCCGGCTCTTCCACCACGGCTGCGATGCGATCGAGGAGGACCTTCCCCGTGAGGGTCTCCTCCGGCAGGTGGATGGCGGCTCCGGCTTCCTCCAGGGCGATGGCGTTCCGGGTCTGGTGGTCCGCGGCGGCGGTGGGAAGCGGAATCAGGATCGCGGGCAGCCCCCACGCCAGGAACTCGGAGGTGGCCATGGCCCCCGCCCGGCTGACGGCCAGGTCCGAGGCGGCCAGGGCCACCGGCATGTCGTCGATGAATCCGAAGGTCCGGATCCACTCCGAGCCGTAGCCGGCGAGGCGGTTCCGGACGGTGGCCAGGTGGGTCGGCCCCGTGGACCAGAGGAGCTGCAGTCCCCGGGGCCGCTGCAATCGCCCGGCTTCCACGGCCAGCACCCCCTCCACCACCGCCGCATTCAACGCCGCCGAGCCCTGGCTGCCCCCGACCACCAGGACGACGGGTCCCTCCGTGCCCAGCCCGAGCGCCTCCCGGGCGCCGGATCGACCCCGCGGGGGGGCACGCTTCGCTCCCGCACGGGAGTCGCGGACGCCGGCGGCTTCCGCCCTGCCCAGGACGGCCCCCCTCCCAGCGGCCCCCGTGTCCGGCACCCGGACGGGATTCCCGGTCACCCGCGTCCGATCCCGGGCCCCCGACGGGAGCCGCTCCACCGCCTCCGGGAAGGCCAGGTG